>DPYO01000104.1:3527-18014 GCA_003535775.1 Fidelibacterota bacterium
ATTGCCCTTGAGAGCGCATTTTTTTTGGGGGACATATTATCAGATCGTTCAGTTATTCTAACACCCAAAAAATGGGGAAACTGATTGGTGTGGTTTTTGATGCATTCCCAGGTTTTATCTGTTGATCTATCATCTGCTATGATAATTTCTAATTTATCAACGGGGTAATCTTGTTTTGCCAAAGCTGAGAGCAGCCCTGGAAGGAAAAGCTCTTCATTTCTTGCTGCCACAACTATGGATACAGGAGGGTAATATTCCAGGATGTTTTTGTTTAATTTTAAGCGTTTTAATCCTGTCCAGAAATAAATTGTAAAGCAAATATAAAGGGCTAAGCTGAAGAGAAGAAGAAATAAGAGAAAACTCATTAGACAGGAATAAGAGCAGAGGCTATCAGGAAATAAAGGGTGACGCCTATAATGTCAATGCTGGTTGTGACAAAGGGGCCCGTGGCAATTGCGGGATCAACATTAAGTTTACTCAAAAGAAGAGGCACGAGCGTACCTACAAAGGTAGAGATGATCATTGATGATAAGATACTCAGAGCGACTATCAACCCTAAATAGGGTGTTGTGTTGACAAACTTTAAAGTAGCAAAAAGCCCAAGCAGAAACCCATATAAAACCCCAAGGATGAGCCCTACCTTAATTTCTTTTAAAATGATTTTTAGGTTATTGCCAATATCGACGCGCCCTGTAGCCAAGCCCCGAACAATAATTGTGGATGATTGGGTTCCAATATTGCCACCCATACCGATGATAACCGGGATAAACGCAGCGAGGGCAACAGTGGTTTCAAGCATATTTTTGAAAACACCAATTATAGCGACTGCAGCCACACCGCCGACCCAGCTCGCAAAAAGCCAGGGAAGCCTTGCGCGGGCATTCCCCCAGGAAGACTTTAGAAGTATTTCCCTGTCCTTGCCGGCACCTGCCATTTGGAGGAAATCCTCTGTTGCCTCCTCTCTGATTACATCCACCACATCGTCAACAGTGACGATTCCAAGCATATGTTCTTCTAAATCTATAACAGGTACAGCCAGATAGTTATACCGAGAAACAATTTTAGCTACTTCTTCCTGATCTGTTTCAGGCTGGACAGAAATGACGTTTTTTGTCATGATATTGTCCAGTGTTTTGTCCGGAGGGGAGGTTACAAGGTCACGAAGGGAAACAACACCAACAAGACGATCATCGTCATCAGTTACATAAAGATAAAAAACCATTTCGGCCTCTTCTTGATCTTGGAGGCTTTGAATAGCATCCCGGGCAATTGTGTTTTTATGGAGGGTAAACACATCTGTTGACATCATGCTCCCGGCACTGTCTTCTGGATAACCCATAATTTCTTCCACTTCTTTCTTATCTTCTTTCTGAAGAAGCTCAAGAATGGAGTTTGTCATTGGTTCAGATAAAAGGTTTAGAATTTCTGCCTGGTCATTTGAACCTAGCTTATGAAAAATAGTTACTATTCGTCCGGGGTCTTCATTCTCGAGTATTTTAACGAGAATTCCCTCATCTAGTTCTGTTAGAAATTCTGCAGTATGCTCTTTTTCTATCATGAGGTCAAAAAGAGTCTTCTGTTCGGTATCAGTAAAGTATCGGAAAAGCACTGCCAAGTCTGCAGGGTGTGTTTTCCGAATAATTTTTGTCAGATTTGTGTGAGCGTTCCGGCGAAGCAACCTCCGAAAAGTGTTCCTAAGGACAGAAACCTCATGGCTGAACATTTCTTTTTTCATTATAGAATCTCCAAATGAGTGTGTAAACGTTTAAAACCAAAAATAATTAACCCTACTGCAACCGCCAAAAGCAGGGGAGTAACGTGACCATTCCAGGAGTAAATGTGTTCTATTGGTGATGTAGTATTGTTTAGGAATAGGGCAAAGGTGTTATTTATTCCATGAAGAATAAAACTAGGAATAATTGATCCCGTTCGCCAAGCAAGATATCCCAAGAGAATGCCCATGAGATAGATCTGAATTATCCAGTACGGATTCATATGTATGAAAGCAAAGAATATGCTGGTTATTAGAACGGCTTTTGTGATGTCTTTCCATGACTCTTCCAAAATTTTTTGGAGAAAACCACGAAAAAGAAGCTCCTCACCAAGAGGTGCAAGAATCGAAATTGTTGACAAGAGAAAAAAAACTGATAAAACAGAGTCAAACCTTAGCATATTTGACAGTTGATTAAAATAGTCAGGTTGAGGTAATACCAGATTTGCAAGACGATCAATTTCATCTGAAACTATCACTATACCTACAGACAAAAGTGTAGTCGCAGAAAGAACAGTTGTTGATACTGGCTGAAGACGGAGTCTTTCTGCTAATGGTTCTTTTTTTAAATGGAGAAAAAGCAGGAGAGGAACAATCATAAATGTCTGTCCAAAGAAAAGAGACAGAAGCGAAGTTGTGCGTGTGTTTTCTTCAGGTAAAAATGTAGTGCTAAAGAAAAAGGGAACCGACCCGGCTAGAATCGCCACCAGGATAGAGATAAGCACAATGCCGAAAGCATTTTTGACAGTAAGGGTCTGGTTCATATTGATCTGGTTCCTTATTTTTCATAGCATATAAAATTACATTTTTTATTAGAAAAAGGAAAGAAGTTAGGCTTCCTCATTTTTCTTTAAAAAAGAAGTCATTTGGTGAAGTAAAATTCCACCAGCTATTGCCACATTTAGAGAATCTCCCTTGCCAGCCCTTGGAATTGAAACAGCGCAGTCCAGCAGCGGAATATTTTTTAATGAAATGCCATGTACTTCGTTTCCAAGTACCAATACCCAGTGCGCTGAGCCTGAGACCGTTGTGTTGCTAAGAGGAGTACCCCTTTGGTCTGCTCCAATGATAGTAAATTTATGTGCTTTATATTCAGATAAATCCATATTGTTATAAATAGAAAGGTGAAAATGTGCTCCCATGCCGGAGCGAACAACTTTAGGGTTGTACGGATCAATACAGCGGGGTGATAAAGCAACATGGGTTACATGAAACCATGCAGAGGTCCTGAGAAGGGTGCCAAGATTCCCCGGATCGCGGATGTGATCTAAATAGACCCAATTCATTGTTTTTGAAAAATCGGGTGAGTCTTGTTTTGGCAATGAACAGGTGGCAAGAATACCCGGCGGGGTTACCGTATCTGAAAGTTTTTCCATTATTGAGTCTTGAACAGTTGTCAAAATGTAGTTTGTGTTTTGAAGGCTTTGGAGAAAACGGATGTGCTTGGGATGCTGTAAAAATGAATCCGTCATATAAATTTTTAGATTTGGTGTTGCACTTTTTATAGCCTCAGTAATGGGATGTATACCCTCTATAATAAATTTCTCAAATTGTTTACGGTATTTTTTCTTTGAAAGAGAATGGACTTGCTTTATTTCAGTCTTTGTTATCATTCAGCGTAAACCACCTTTCCATTAACAATTGTGAACAGCACTTTTGTTTTTAAGATGTCTTCTGGAAGAACAGATATTAGATTTTTTGAAAGAACAGTAAAATTTGCCTGAAATCCGGGCTTAATTTTTCCTCTTTTATTTTCCAGAAAAGAAGCATAGGCAGGCCATTGAGTGTACATAAGGAGTGCCTGTTCTCTGGTGAGTCGCTCATGACCCTGCCAACCATCCGCCGGCTCCCCGGCTTTGTCCTTCCGTGTGACGGCAGCGTAAATCCCGGACAGAGGGTCTGGAGATTCAACCGGGGCATCAGAACCACCAGCAATAATGGTTCCTGCCTTGAGAAGAGATTGCCAAGTACACACCTCATTTAAACGATCTGCCCCTAATCGTTTATTGACCCAATACATATCGCTGGTGCAGTGGATCGCTTGCATGGAAGGGATAACCCCAATATTAGCGAAACGTGTAATATCATTTGGATGAATAATTTGAGCATGTTCAATGCGATTACGTAATTTACGTTCTCCCGCGGTTTCCAAAATATTGAGACCGATTCGATTGGCCCGATCGCCAATACAATGAATACTGACCTGAAATCCAGCACTATTAAATTTTTTAACTTTATCAATGGTTTTTTGTATGTCAAGTAATATGAGCCCCATATTCTCAGGATCATCATAGTAAGGGTGAAGAAGAGCGGCGCCACTTGAGCCAAGAGCGCCATCCAGAAATAGTTTTATTGTTCTTACAATGAGATAACCCTTATTATCGAAAAAGGGTCCTGATTTTAGGTAATTGTCGTACACCTCATGGTTATTAGTTAACATGGCGTAAATACAAATATTAAGTTGTTTTTCTGAAATAAGATTTTTGAGAATTTCAATTGTTTCAAGATCAGTTCCAGCATCATGAACAAATGTAATGCCCAGGCTGTTCAGCTGAGAAACGGCCTTGAGCACCATTCTTTTTTTGTCTGCTTTGGAGTATTTAGGGATGAATTGTCGGACCAATTCCATTGCGCTGTCAATTAAAATTCCAGTTGGTGTTCCATAATTATCTCGAAGTATTTTCCCTCCATCTGGATCCCGAGTCTTCTTTGTAATATTGGCAATTGTTAATGCCCTGGAATTAACCCAGGCGGCATGGCCGTCTATCCGCTTAAGGTAAACAGGACTTTTTGGAGAGACAGCATCAAGCATTTCTTTGGTGGGATACCCAGTGTCTCTCCAATTATTCTGATCCCACCCCCATCCCTGAAGCCAATATCCTTTATTAATGCTTTTTAATTTCTTAACTGTTTTTTCAATGATTTTCTCCAGACTGGTAATGTTAGCTAAATTCAGTGTTTCCAAGGACATTCCAAGCCCAAGGAGATGGAGATGTGAATCTGTAAAGCCGGGATAAACAATACCACCCCTTAAATCAATCGTTTTATCACCAACCATTTCATTGGAAAGTCCAATGGTTTTGATTGCTCCTTCATTACAAAGAATAGCATTTGCTTTTGGGATTCCGCTGATAGTACAGTTGATAAATCGGGTCGATTTTTGTAGGGATGTTTTCATAAAGTCCTGTTTTAAGTTGGGTAATACTCTATATATTTCTGGTAATTCTTGAAAGAAAATAGGGGAAATCATTAGAACAAAAAATAGGGAAGGTCCCAAAACGTTTTTATTGAATGCCCCGTTTAGCCCCGGTAATTTCTGTTTGAGTATTTATTCAAATTGTAACATAAAAATCAAGTAGGTCAAATTGTTAATAAGGAAAGATCATGTCTAAGGGCATTACACCGCAGAGCAAGGATTATTCTTCTTGGTATACAGACGTAGTGAGACAGGCGGGGCTTGCAGATTACGGCCCGGTGAAAGGCACCATGGTCATCAGGCCCTATGGTTTCCAGCTTTGGGAAAACATCAAAGAAACCTTCGATAAAATGATCAAAGCCACAGGCCATGTGAATGCCTATTTCCCGCTTTTTATTCCAAAATCCTTTTTGGCACGGGAAGCGGAGCATGTGGAAGGGTTTGCCAAGGAGTGTGCTGTAGTGACCCACACGCGGCTTAAGGTTGATGATGACCATGGTCTTGTGGTAGACCCAGAATCTAAATTGGAAGAAGAAATCATTGTGCGGCCTACATCAGAAACGGTGATATGGTCTATGTACAAAAAATGGATTCAATCCTATCGCGATCTCCCCATTCTCATTAACCAATGGGCCAACGTGGTTCGCTGGGAAATGCGGACAAGGCTATTCCTCCGCACCTCAGAATTCTTATGGCAGGAAGGCCATACAGCTCACGCTACGGCTGAAGAGGCCCAAAAGGAAACATTGGACATATTGGAACTCTACCGTCAGCTAGTAGAAGACTATATGGCGATACCCGTTATTACAGGTTTAAAAACTGAATTTGAGAAATTTGCCGGTGCAGATAAAACATACTGTATTGAAACTATGATGGGTGATAAACGGGCGCTTCAAGCCGGGACATCCCATAATTTGGGACAAAACTTTGCCCGCGCTTTCGATGTTACTTTCCAAAATAAAGATAATCAGGAAGAGCTGGTTTATGCTACCAGCTGGGGTGTGAGCACTCGTCTTGTTGGAGCGGTAATTATGGCTCATGGTGACGATAAGGGTTTACGCCTGCCACCGAAGATTGCCCCACACCAGGTTGTAATGGTTCCGATTGCCCAAAATGAGAACGGATACCTGAAAGTACGAGAATTTATTTCTCCTGTTTTGGATGAAATGAGAAAAGGAGGCATTCGTATATATGAAGACTGGAGTGATAATTCTCCAGGGTTTAAATTTAATGAATGGGAGATGAAAGGCGTCCCTCTCCGGCTTGAGGTGGGCCCAAGAGATATCGAAAGCGGACAAGCAGTTCTTGTTCGCCGTGATACAGGCGAAAAGATTATCCTTGAAAAAAATATGATAACAGAACAAGCCCCCAGGTTACTTGAAGAAATTCAGAAAGGATTATTTGAACAGGCGTTAGCATTTAGAGAAAAGAACACCCATAAAGTGTCGTCGTATAGTAATTTTAGGGACACTATCAAAAATAAGGGTGGTTTTATTCGTTGCGGATGGGATGGGACACAAAAGACAGAAATGAAGATAAAAGAAGATACGAAGGCAACAATCCGCTGTATTTTAAACAATGAAGATTCAAGTGGAATGAAGTGTGTTTATTCTGGGAACCCTGCAAAACATGTTGTTATCTATGGGAAAGCGTATTAATACTATCTATTGTTTATTTAACCAAAGACAATAAAACTCCCTCAAGTTTGTTGGTTGTGTTTTTACGTATAAACACTGAAGCATAATGATTATTCAGTCTCAGGCCGTTGTTCTTAAAAGTTTTTCCTATAGTAATACAAGTATCATTGCAAGATGCTTTACCAGGGAAATGGGAAAAATCAGTGTTATTGTTCATGGAGCAAAGAAAAAAAATCAGCAAAAATCTGCATATTTTCAACCTGCTAGTTATGTTGATTTAGTTTTTTATTTTAAAGAAACAAGGGAAATTCAAACTGTTTCAAAAACTTCTTTTGTCCAAACATGGCCACACCTTCAGAATGATCTGAAAAAGATTGCCTATGTGCTTTCCGTTATAGAACTGACTGATAAAACAGTTATAGACCGCGATCCACATAAGGAGCTATTTGATGAACTGGTGAGTGCGATCCGGATGTTTGATAGTAGAGACGATAGGCTTAACCTGGTGTTTTGGCATTTTGAATTAAGATTGTTATCCCTCCTAGGTTTTAAGCCAGACTTTGAGAAAAGGAGCTTTTCAGGTCTTACTCTTCCTAATCCATTTGCAGGCCCAAACAGCCGGGAATTGCTCAATGGACTTCAGAATAATGCTCCCGAGTTATTGAAAGATATTCCAATTACTAAAAAGGACAGGGCTGTGATTAGTGATTATTTAACCACCTATTTAAAATATCATTTTGATGGATTAAATAAGCTGAAGTCATTTGAGGTTTTGAAACAAGTTCTTGTATGACGGAGAAGAATAAAACTTACAAGGGGATATTATCTCGGGAGGGAGAAAAAACTTTTTTACTTGGAGAGAATGGGGAAGTTTATTTTGAAAATGAGAAAATATGGGGCGGATATCTAGATCACTGGAAAGATCAATCAGTTTGTGGTCGGATTCTTCCACAAAGAGACTATGAGGAAAACCTTCCGATTGTTATCATTTGGCCTAATGTTCCAGAGACAGAGACCCCCTTTGTAGAGCTTTATTATAATGAGCGATTAGTAAAGTACTGGGCTTCCTGCCTGGGGCATAATGCTATTAATGTAAATGGGCAAATTTTCAATTATTCTCACTTATTGAATGAAAATGAGATTATATCCGCAGAGGAATATTTTTTTCGTCCTGCGGTTGGAGAGTTTGCTCCATCCCCCAACAATAGTGCCTTTGAAATTTTGGAGGGTGGGCGGACTTACTATGATAAATTTGGACGGAATTTTATGCGCACTATTCATGTAGTGCGGGTTGAAGGACTTGATACGAATCACCTTTCACAAGTATATTGTCGGGAGCTAGATGTTATTCATTCTACAAAGCCAAATCTAAAGAACCCAAAAAGATATCCTGATTTTAACCTGTTTACCCGGAATTGCAGTACGATCATCAGGGACGGTTTAAATGAAATTGGGTTAAAAAAGATCAAAGGAATTTTTCCCCTGGATCTCTTTGTAAATTCAGCACACCATTTTTTAAAAACAGAAGGACTGGGCACACGCATTTATAAAAAGCCTCAACTAAAGGTGCCGGAAGCCCCCCCTAGCGCAATGACAACCCTGTTAAATTTTCGGAACCAATTGAAACAGAAACAGTTGCCTTACGAGAATTGATATGCGGTATCAACTTCAATCACAATACGGACAGTTTTCATGGAAACCTCGGTATTTTACAGATGCAATTAAGGTTCTGATTGGAGTCAATTTGCTTCTTTTTGTTTTTAGGATAATTGCACAGGACCAGGTGGACCTTGCAGGAATGTTTGGTTTGTCTCCATCAACAGTTTGGCCCATGGTTTGGCAGCCGTTTACGTATATTTTTATTCACGGAGGATTTTGGCATGTCGCTATTAATATGCTGGTGTTATGGATGTTTGGTTCAGAAATGGAAATAATTTGGGGGAAAAAGGAGTTTTTAAAATATTATTTTATCACCGGGGTTGGATCTGGACTTGTTTGGTTATTATTTAATGTAGGCGCACAACATTCTGTGGTTCTTATTGGTGCCAGCGGCGCTGTGTATGGAATTCTCATGGCCTACGGTCTTATGTTTCCAAACAGAACCGTTTATCTTTACTTTGTAGTTCCCATAAAAGTAAAATGGTTTGTACTCTTTATTGGCGCTATTGCATTCTTTTCATCCCTGGGGGCAGGATCAGACATCAGTCACCTAACACACCTCTCGGGCATGATTCTTGGGTATATATATTTGAAGTCCAATAGACGATGGCACAGCCTGTCTTTTATATTTCGAAAAAGCGTAGGCGACATTGGATACTGGATAGATGAAAAAAAGCAGGTCAGGCAACGGAAAGCGCAACAGGAAGTGGACCGTGTATTGGATCGGATTAACGAAGTTGGATATGATAACCTGTCAGAAGATGAGAAAAACCTTCTTTACAGGGCAAGTAAAGAGCGGTCTAAAGACCGTCAAAAAGATTAGTCTTGATGAATGATATTATGAAGCCAGTTCGTTATTAAAATTGTATGTATGTTTTTAGCAATGGTCAGCTAGATTAGATTTTTAACGGATTGGATATGATCTTATTCATCAATAAAAACCAATATTAGCTTATACCCCCCTGCTCTTTTTTCATATGCCAACCTCTCCTGAATGACGTCCCTCTAGAACATAGTTAAAGCATTAAGATTTTCATTTGGTAAGATGCATTGATTTGAATTGTTGGCAGGTGAATTTACAAATGTTGATACCGGATACAATTCTAGGAGCTTCTCGTAAGGCTTGAGGCATGTCAATGCTTCGTTAGGCGGATAGTCAAAATTTATCCATAAGTCCATTTCTGGTTTGTCTAGGATTACCGGCATTCGGTTATGAATATGGTTTATCTGGTTGGATGGATCGGTAGTAATCACAGTATAAGTAAGCCACCTTTTCTCTTGTTTGTCAACCCACTCATCCCATAATCCCGCCATTGGCAGGAGCTTGCCGTCAGGGTCGCGGATGTAGTAAGGAATTTTTTTACTACCCTCCCGTTTCCACTCGAAATATCCATCGCTAATGACTATACACCTTTTCTGATAAATCAGCGACTGAAAGGAAGGCTTTTCTTCCAGAGTTTTTGACCGGGCATTGATCATTTTGGCACCGATGGTTTTATCCTTTGCCCAGGAGGGAACCAACCCCCAGTACATAGGTTTGACCTTCCGTATTCCATCGTTCAGAAGGATCGGCGACATCTGCGTTGGCGCAATATTGTAACTGGGTTCCCAGTCAAAAGTGTCTTCCCACTCATCCACCAACAGTTCTTCCATAATCTCAATTTTTCCTTTGGTGAGTGTTTTACGGCCACACATTGTCTATCTTTGGTGGTTGAATTCAGATTGTAGCAGAGTAGAATAGGTGAATAGTGTTACCAACACAGGTGAAAAACTAAAACGTGTCAGGCTTACTGACAAACAGTTAATATTTCGGAGCAATATTTTTTACATATTAGGGGAAAATCTACTATTGTTTTGCGAAAAACAGAACAAACCACTATAGTGAGATGTTCACGTCGTGCAAAATGATTAAATTATTGAGGATACAATGGTATACTGTTTCAGTATTATTATTTATTTCTTGTAATTCAGGAATGAAACAGGAGGCCGAGACCTATCGTAATCCTATAATCCCTGGTTTTGCTCCAGATCCTAGCATTTGCCGTGTTGGTGATGATTTCTATTTAATTAATTCAACTTTTGAATATTTTCCTGGAATTCCAATTTATCACAGTAGGGATTTGGTGAATTGGGAGTTAATTGGCAACGCACTTTATTCCGTAAATCAAAATGTAAATATGGATTCCATTAATTCCAGTGCAGGAATTCATGCTCCTACCATTCGCTACCATGAAGGATTATTTTATATCATCACAACAAATAATCTAAACGGGGAAATGATAAATTTTATTGTAACCGCAGAAGACCCTAAAGGCCCATGGTCAAAGGCTTATATTTTAAAAGATGCTCCCGGGATTGACCCATCTCTGTTTTTTGATGATGATGAAAAAGTATGGTACACGGGTTCAAGCGTCCCGCCTGATCCGGAATTTGATGGACAATCAGAAATATGGATGCAAGAGTTAGATCTGAATAAAATGCAGTTAATGGGGGAAAAGTACTATTTAACAAGAGGATTTAGCAATGGAACATGGGCAGAAGGACCACATATTTATAAGTACGGAGATTATTACTATCTCATGATTTCGGAAGGCGGAACATTGCATAACCATGCTGTGACAATTGCTGTGAGTAAAATAATTACCGGACCTTATATTGCAAATGCGAGAAATCCAATATTAACTCATCGGCATTTAAGTTTGGATCATCCGATTATTGCAGTCGGTCATGGTGATTTGGTTCAAATAAAAGAAAACGATTGGTATATGGTTGCATTAGGATTTCGCCCCATTGAAAAGAAGTATAAAAATCTTGGACGTGAAACTTTTTTAATTCCCGTAATCTGGGAAACCGAACCTTATTGGTGGAAAGATGAAAAAATAGCTTGGCCGGTATGCAGTCCAAAAACCGGGAAAGTTGAGTTTGAGTACCCTGTTCCATTTCCAGGGACAAAACAGCTGAAAATAAATGAGTTTTATGATAATTTTAATGATACTGAACTAAACCTTGAATGGAATTTTCGCAGAACACCTACTGTAACTTTTCATAGTTTTAATAAAAAGAAAGGGTTTCTTAGAATTTATTTAAAAGAGGGGTTTATAGCAGAGCAGAGCCAATATTCATTTGTAGGAATTAGACAAAGACATTTCCAAATGGAAGCAAAATCAAAGATGGAATTCAATCCAGCCGGCAATGAAGAGGCTGGAATGACCGTAATACAAAATGATCGTTCAGCCTATGTTATGTCTTTAATGGATGGGAAAATACAACTTCACCATTTTTTCCATGGAACTGATTCCCTACTTGCGAGTCATTCATACAAAAAAAGTACTGTGTTTTGGAATATTTCCGCTGATTATTTAGATTATGATTTTTCTTATTCACAAGATGGAAAAAATTGGGTTTTACTTTTTAATAATGCAGATGGCTCTAAACTTAGCCCAGAATCTTCGGGATGGACCTATACAGGAGTCTACATTGGTTTTTATGGTTCCTCAAATAATTTAACATCAACCAATTATGCAGATTTTGATTGGTTTCAGTACAAAGGTGTTTCTGAATAAATATGAGATTTAATATCTTCAATAGTAGAACGAGAGTTGCTTTGTGTTCTCTCGTGCTTTGTTGTTTAATTATCAATCCGAGTTGTGATTCAACTCAGAATACATTAATTAATATTCAAAACAAATATCAGTTGGATACGATTTTAAATCAATATGTTGATGAAGGATATTTTCCATTTTTATTTGCACGGCTTGAAGATAAAAATGGACGCGTTCTCTATGAACACTGTCGAATCAACAGAAATTTAATTCCAAAAGAAGTTATTAATGAACAAACCTGGATCAGGATTTGGTCCATGAGCAAGATTATTACTATAACCATCATTATGGATTTAGCTGAAGACGGACATCTACATCTTGATGAACCTGTAACAAAATATATTCCGGAATTTGACAGTCTTCAAGTTGCTGTTAATGAGAAAGGGATTCCCCTTGGTCAGATTCAAAATAAAAACATTGGTTGCAAGTATACATTAGTTAAACCTGACTCTATCATGACCCTTCGACACTTAATAAATCATCAAGCTGGATTTTATTATGCAACCACCGGAATAGATTGTATTGACTCAATTCTTGTATCAAAAAATTTACCCCAAGCATCAAACTCTGATGATTTAATAAATCGTCTTGCAACAGTTCCTCTTCTTCTACATCCAGGATCAAAATATTATTATGGTACAAACACAACCGTTCTTGGTCTGGTTGCAGAACGAGCTACAGGATTAAGTCTCAAAAATTTGGTTGAAATAAAATTATTTTATCGTTTAAATATCCAAGGATTGAAATATAACCTTTCTAAAGGGGAAACGTTACTCCCTTATTTCACTGGCATTGATTCAATATTACGAATTGCACGAAAAGGAGAGCTGGATATATTCGGTCCCGATTTACCTTTTTATCGCCCAGACAATCAGTTATACCTGGGGGGGGAAGGTATGGTCGCAACTGCCGATGGTTATGCCGATTTTTTAAGAATCTTCCTACACAATGGAAAGTTAAATGGTAAACGGTTTCTGGATAAAAACACCATTGATGAAATTGTTTCCCCCCACACACAAATTAATAGCCCCTGGGGTTATAATGGATACAATCTTTGGGTCACGGGAGATACGTTAAGAAAAAGAGGATGGGGAGAGGAAGGGCTTTGGCAGGGTGGCGGTTATGAAGGTACCCAGTTTTGGATCGATTCAAAGCGGGAGTTTGTAGGTGTAATAATGACCCAGATTCATCATACGCCTAATGGTGGTTGGGATATGTACAATGACTTTCGTGGTGCACTATATCAGCAATTTTGGAAAGATGAGCGATAGGTTAGTATTCCTTCTATCGTTGAGCAAAAGCCAAAAAAATGCTCTTACGGTTTAAATGACGAACCCATTGCTGCAAGCTGGCCATTTTCTCAATCGTAACACTATAAACCCCAAAAGATTCTTCTACCGTTCCACTGATGATAAATAGAGTTTCCCAGTGCAATATATCTCCAAATTCCTGAAATACTTTCGGAAACAGTACACATTCATAAGTATTCGTCTCATCTTCCAAAGTTAGGAACTCCATGGATTCCCGTTTCCGGGTAGAAGCGACCTTGGTGGCGATGAGCACCCCTGCCAGTCGAATGGTTTTACCTACGTACTTGGGGATATCTTTTGCTTTCTTAATTTTTCCTGCAAAGAGTGGCAGCCAGGGCGTGAGTGGATGTTCTGACACCGGGAAACCAAAGCTTTCCCGTTCCAGCCTGATTTTTTCATGATGAGAGAGCACGCCATTGCCAAAGGATGGTAATATGTTTTCTCCTTTTCCGCCCCGAAGATAATGGCAGGCAATTTTAAAGGCGACCTGTTGATGGTTGAGCCCCAGCTCTAGTTTGGTAAAACAGCCTGCGTTAGTGAGGGACATTGCGTCTGCTAGGTTTAAATCGGTGCGCATAAAAAAATCTTCCAGAGAGGTAAAGTCACCGCTTTTACGCTCATCTAGAATATGAAGAATAGCTTTTTCTTTAAGATTGCGAATAGCCATGAAACCCATACGGATGGAGCCTTTGTTTCCTCGGTATTCCCTAAAGCTGCGGTTGATATTCGGCGGAAGGATAATAACCCCCCACCTCCGGGCCTCGCTTAGATAGGCATAGGAGGAGTAAAAGCCACCTTTATTGGAAATCACCGCCGCCAGGAACTCTGCTGGAAAGTGAGCCTTTAGATAGGCACAGGTAAAGGAAAGCATGGCATAAGAGGCGGAATGGGGTTTGCAGAAAGAATAACCGGAAAATGACTGAACCATACCCCAGATATTCAGGGCCAGTTTTTTATTGTAGCCCCGTTTCAGCATGCCGCTGATAAATTTTTTCTGCCAAGCAGGTACCAAATGTTCCAAGGATGGTCTAGAGATAACTTTACGGATGTAATCTGATTCGGCGTAGCCAAAGCCCGCCAGGTTCCGCGCTGCCATAGACACCTGTTCTTCGTAGACCATGATTCCATAGCTCTCATTGAGAAATTCTAAATCAGGGTGGGGCAGTTTCCAGGGTGTGCCATGAATGCGCTCCAGCATGAGGTTGGTAAAGCGGTTGGCCGCCGGCCGAATGATAGAGGAATAAATCACAACATGTTCAAAATCAACCCGGCCAGCTTTTTCTAAAAGCTGCCGGGTGGCTGGACTCTCAAT
>DPYO01000104.1:18345-18579 GCA_003535775.1 Fidelibacterota bacterium
TAGAAAACCCCCATAGTACGGCCGGCTTTCATAAGGGCTTCCGTTTTTGGGTCGCCCACCGGAGGGATGTTGTGGTAATTTATATATTTACTTTGGTACACCCCGATTTGCTCTAAAGCATCTCGAACTACAGCCAGCGATCGGTTCCCCAAAAGATCAATTTTCAAGAGTCCCGAATCCTCTGTTTGGTCTTTTTCCCATTCCAGAATTTGCACTCCCTTTGTGGCCCTAAGC
>DPYO01000205.1:0-1679 GCA_003535775.1 Fidelibacterota bacterium
CGGTGAAATTACGGAACTCGGTCCGTTTACAAATATTGATATACCGCTTGTAGGAACGGATAATTTCGACTTTATGATGCACGGTGTTGCCAATTTAATAGGTAATCACGATCCTGCAAATTATGCCCCAAACTATCATGCTGAATCTGACACCTACGACAAAGTGGATCTAAAATCGTTAAAAATAAATTCAGCAATTGTGGCTGCTGTAACACTTGGATTTGCAAACGACCTGAGTTTGAGTCTTCCCCGCCAATCAAGGAAAGAGATCGAAGAATTGGTGAAATCTACAGATTTAGAGCAACAAATGAGGTCAATGATGGGGATCTGGGATCAATGGAAAGAGGGAAAAAGGGGAAGACAATAATTTAATGATTCCCTCATATCGAGTTAGCTCTAGAGATAATCCTTAACAATTAGGTAAATTTAGGGCTCCCCGAACATACCCAAGAGTCCTTTATAAAACAGTGAGGGGCAGAATAAACTACCTCTTATATCTTACTTTTCATCTAAAAAATTATAGGATTTACCTATACCTCCACAGCCCGGCATGGGAGCGCCTCTCTGATTTGACCAGCAGTCAAAGCTTTCAGGATATTCAAAGATAAGGCCGGAAGAAGCATCCCACAGCTTCAGAACGAATTTTTCTCCCAGATTCATGCCTTCGTCAACATCTGGTGTTGTACTGTCATCTCCATAGATTGGAATATTGGTCCAAGCCAAACCATCGTTAATGATCAACGCTCTTGAACCTGCACAATTTCCATTTTCATCAAAAGCAGCAAGCCAGTCACATCCCTTGGCACTCTGACCATTTATTGTAATTGTGCCGATAAAAGTTCCTGATACAGGAATTGGTGTAAACTCAAATCCTGCAGGTGGTTGTTTAGGGAAATACAGTTTTGGAGTGACCTTCAATTGTATCGTCCTGAGCTCTGGATTATCCAACGTTACATTATCTACAGCCGTCATATCTACATTAACCAATTCTCCTCCAAACGCATCCTGGAGAATAAATGTCCCTAAGGGAGCAATGCACCCATTATCCCAATGCAAATTAATGAAATCATTTTCTGGATACTGGAGTTGTATGTTCCATGTATGCTCTATAAGATCTGAAGTGTCTCCATGCACAATTTGAGAATACCAACGATCGTTATTCCACCACAGGGCTGCATCAAAAGTTCCAGGCGGAGAAGGCGGAGGTGCATACTTATCAATTCCTGGATCATATTTATCTGAAACATCTGGAGAAAAACCAATGTTAAGATCATAGCCGTATCCGCCGCCACTTACGTTGATTGTCAGGGTAAAATCAGGGCTCTGGCTAAAAACAATGGATAATAGCGGTAAAAGCATTGTTATGTGAACACAGCTTTTCATTGTGAACACAGATGAAAACGAATGTTTGAAAACGTTTTTTATTAACGCTAATTGTTTCATAATAATCTTCTCATAATTACTTTAAAAACAGAAAAATTTCCCCCTAATATGAAGTCTTCTGAATTGTGGGCGATGGCAGGTTCGAACTGCCGACCTCCGCCGTGTGAAGACGGCGCTCTGACCAGCTGAGCTAATCGCCCATATTCAGTTGTGTCCCATGAATAAACAACCGCAAATTTACAGGTTGTTTACAAGGTATACAAATAATCATGAGTCAAAAACCCCAGCTTCAAATT
>DPYO01000205.1:2058-14179 GCA_003535775.1 Fidelibacterota bacterium
CCGAAAGCATTATTTCATCCAAAACATTACGGGATAATTGCCCTTGTGCTTCCTGTGCAGGAGAAACGGATGTGTTTGGTAATATTTATAAAGGTCCCCCAAAAATGAAAACAGAAACCAGTTATAAACTTACACAAATCGAATCGATTGGATATTACGGCTTGCGCCCACACTGGGGAGATCACCATGACACAGGAATTTTTACTTTTAAACTTTTGAAAGCGCTGGGTGAAAATCTATGATGAAGTGACATGAACAGGGGCAATCTATTATCCTATATCTTTTAGGAGAGGACATATCAACATATGTCCCTTTTCTCTTATATTTTGTTTGACTTAAGAAATAACTAATGTTGAAAAAAATTATTAATTATGCCCTCCTTTTTCAGGGTCTGATCCTAACAGGATGTGTTGAACATTTGATCACCGTACACGTCCACCAAGACGGTAAATATAAAATGCATATTGTAACAAAAGGTGATTCAACTGATGTATTTGATGACGATTTCCCGCACCCAAAACTAAATTCCATCTGGACTTCAACTCAACACAAGGAACAAAGCCAGAATTCTGAAGAAGAAATCTGGACATTGGAGACACAGGGGCTCCTCTCCGGGATAACATTGTTTACAAAAGATTCATCCTCCTTTGTGCCCCTCCAGCATCCCATCACGGTAAAAAGGGAGGAAAACTGGATTTCAACAACCTATACCGTTCAGCAGATATTTAGAGGACGGGAAGTGTATCGAAAATATCCAAAATTCGGGGATTCTCTTCAGGATTCAGAAAAGGCTGACTCAATTCAATGGCTTCCAGAAGCAATGGTTTATGTTTGTTCACAGGCACTGAACAGGTTAAAATTTGATACCTCTATTCAGTTAGAATTAGGACTTCTAGAACGAATTGACAACCACTTAAAAAATTATTTTATTCATGTTGAAACAATCAAGCTAATGGAAGAACTGGAACAGAATCGGTCGAAAATGCTGCAAACTGCACTAAGCCCTTTTCTGCAACAACTCCCTTTAGATTTTATCCAGAAAATGAGCCTGGCCATGGAGCCCTTTGCAGAAGAGATCCGTGTGACTCATGCTTTAAAGGATGATCATTTTCAGTTCTCTCTGGTCCTGCCTGGAATGATTACAAAAACAAATGCTGATTCTGTTAAAGGGGACACCTTGAAGTGGGCTTTTGGACTCAAAGATTTTCTGAATGAGGACAAAGTGATTTTTTCGAAATCCGTTATTTATTCACAGACACAGTTTCAAAAACTGGTTTTGTTTGCAATCTTGGGGATTTGTATCTTTTTAATCGTTCTTTTAAAATGGTATCGCTAGTATGAGTCTTGTAAAAAACTGTATAATCCTGATCCTTCCTGTTTTTCTTATTGGAAAACCTCTTTTCAAAGATTCTCAACTTTTAGCCATGACACCTAATTATTTTTCCAGAGATCATTCTTCACCTACACTTCTGGGCGCAAATATTTATAAGACCAACAAAGGTCGAGTATTTCGCTTAGATATTCAGGCAGATCGAAACCGCTTTGACGAAGACCTTATTTTTGCATTTTCGGCCCTGTCGAATATGGGGCAGTATGCTAAACGTCCATTCAAAAAATACATAGTTATAATACATTCTACTCAAAGGAAACAGCCTCCGCAAATTGCTGTGGGGAAAGTCCGCTGCAGTTTTGATTGTTTTATCCGGCAGCATACAACATACCAGGAATGGAAAAGCAATTGTCTCCATTTCAAAGAAACATAATGTATCAGGATCATATAACTTCTTTTAAAGAGACAGTCTAGATGTTACTATTTTTACTTAAGATAAAATGATGGATTTATTTCAAAAGATCCAGAAAGATTTTATTGGTCTTGATACAATGTATACCTTGGCCGATGGAAGAAAAACCCGCCGAGTTTATCTTGACTCAACTGCATCTACTCTCATGATGGGCGCCGCCCATAGTGCAGTCCAGGAATTTTATAATCACTATGCCAATACTCATAGTTTACTTCATTTTTCTGCTAAAATATCGACTCAGGAATATCAATGGGCACATGACCGCGTGTTATCATTCCTGCAGGCTGACCAGGAAACCTACACCTGTTTTTTTACTGGAAGCGGAAGTACCGCCGGCATCAATAGACTTGCTCGGGTCTTCCGTAAGTACCATCCCGAACGGAAAATAGCGATTGTATCACTTATGGAGCATCATTCAAATGACCTGCCCCATCGAAAATATTCCCAAAAAGTCATTCACATTCCTTTAGACAATCACGATGGCCAACCCGGCTGTATAGACCTGGATTATTTGGAAAATGTCTTGAAAAGAAATCGCGGAAAGATCAAATATGTTGCAGTGACAGGGGTCAGCAATGTCACTGGAATTATCAACCCGATCTATGATATTGCCGAATTAGCCCATAATCATGATACGTTCATAATAGTGGATGGTGCCCAAATGACTGCTCATTTACCTGTAAAAATTAGTGGACATAAAAATTCAAATCGAAATTTAGATGCCTTTATATTTTCCGGACATAAAACCTATGCACCTGGATCGCCCGGTGCTGTTATTTGCCGAAAAGACATCCTTCGGGAGATTGAACCGGAGGAAGTGGGTGGAGGGATGGTTGACAATGTCTTTCTCGATCGATATATCATTTCAAAAGAATTTCCCACCCGTGAAGAAGCAGGCACTCCAAACATTGCAGGCGCTATCGGTCTGGCTGCTGTTCTGGAAGTCCTTGATACCATTGGAATGGATTTTATTTATAAGGTAGAATCCCAATTGATTAATAATACGTTAAAACAGATCAAGCAAATTCCCAATGTGCAAATCTATGGTGAAACTGACTATTCCATCTGTCCTCGATCAGCTTGTATTTCTTTTAATATCAAGGATATGGATCACGGCCTTGTAGCGGCAATTTTGAATGATTACCATAATATTGCCGTTCGGAATGAGTGCTTTTGCGCTCACCCTTATGTAAAAGAAATGATCCTGGATGATCTTTTGGAAGCTACAACAAAAATAAATGAGGAGGATTTTGAGGATGCTTTTAAACTTAAGTCAGGAATGGTCCGGGCATCTTTTGGAATTTATAATACTGATGACGATGCAGAAGAATTAGTTAAAGCCATAAAAAATATTTCTGAAAATCGTGATTATTATGCTACCCTATACAGCCTAGATGAAAAGGGAAATTATGTACACTCTTCCTTTAAAATGAATGGACTTGAAGAATTTTCAATTAAATCCTATGTAGACCATTATGTAAATCAAAAACAGGTCTAATTACTTGTCGGTATTTACACTTCTCTCCATTTTTTTATTATCATCTGAACCAGCCGATACGATCGAAAAACTGCCCATTGAGAGCTTCCTGGAAACAGTTAGAATTATCCATCACCCGGAAGAAATTATGTTTCAGGGCCGTGTGTACGATTTAGAACTTTTTGTTCATTTCCCTAAAGACAGCCTGGAATCTGTGAGCCTGTTTATAAGAACCGACACAACCAGCCGATACCAGGAAATCCCCATGAAATTGAACCGGGGACGCTATTCTGTCCGGTATGACCCTTCTGTTTTCCCCGGTTTGCTTCTCCAGTATTTTTTTGTTGTTCGCCTGAAAGACTATTCAATTTTTGCAACGCCCATTAATAACAATGGAGTTATCCAGCCTGTTATCCACAAACTGATTAATCCCGTTGAATACTATAAAAAAGAATTCTGATTACTGATGGATACGAATAACCAAATCCTGTCTCTACGGGATCAGCTCGTGGACCACAATTACCGTTACTATGTATTGGACGATCCCATCATTTCGGATGACGAATACGACCGGCTCCTTCGTGAACTTGAACATTTGGAAAAACAACACCCTGACCTGATTACCCCTGATTCACCCACTCAAAGAGTTGGTGCTCCGCCGTTATCCAACTTTGAGTCAATCCCTCATCAATTGCCCATGTTATCATTAGAAAATGCAATGAATAAAGAAGAAATCAGAGCCTTTGATAAACGATTAAAAAAAAAGATAGAAACGGATGAACCAATTGAATATGTCGCTGAACCAAAACTGGATGGCATCGGGATAGAATTAGTGTACGAAAATGGCATGTTCATTTCAGGTTCAACTCGCGGAGATGGGTTTACCGGAGAAAATATCACTCAAAATCTTCGAACAATCCAGAGTATCCCCCTGCGGTTAAGAACAGACGAATTACCAAGTCCTGATCTGCTTGAAGTTCGGGGGGAAGTATTTATTTCCAAAGTGGGATTTGAATCCCTCAACAGAACACGAGAAGAAAACGGCGAGTCTTTTTTTGTAAATCCACGCAATGCTGCCAGCGGGAGTCTGCGGCAATTGGATTCTTCAATCACTGCCAGCCGTCCCCTTTCCACCTACTGCTACCAGCCCGGTACTATACGTGATAAAGTTTACGAAACCCATCTTGAATTTTTGGAAGACCTGAAGAGGTGGGGGTTCCCTGTTAATCCAATGATCCAAAAAGTAAACGGGGTGGAAGAAGCTATTGAATACCACCTGGATATGGAAGATAAACGAAACAACTTGCCTTATGATATTGACGGTACTGTAATGAAGATTAATTCACTTACCCTGCAGAAAGAAGTAGGCGTCCGGAGCCGTTCGCCACGCTGGGCAATCGCCAATAAATTTAAGGCTCAACAAGTCACAACTGTGATACAGGACATCATGCCCCAGGTTGGGAGAACTGGTGCTGTAACACCAGTAGCCAGGTTGAATCCGGTATTTGTCGGAGGGGTTACAGTAACCAATGCTACACTCCATAATCAGGATGAAATCAACCGAAAGGATATCCGGATAGGTGATACGGTAATTATTGAACGTGCTGGAGATGTTATCCCAAAGGTTGTGAAAGTGATTAATGAAAAACGACAGAATGACTCCAAACCTTATAGTCTTCCTGACTCATGCCCCAGTTGCGGACATAATGTGTATCGCCCAGAAGGTGAAGCGGTTGCCCGCTGTCAGAACTTGTCCTGTCCTGCACAAATGAAAGGACGGATAGAACATTTCGTCTCCAAAAATGCCCTAGACATTGATGGAATCGGAAACAAATTAGTAGACCAGCTAGTAGAAACCAACCTAGTTCAAACCGTAGATGATCTGTTCAAATTGACACTTGAAGATCTTATTCCGCTGGAACGTATGGCAGATAAATCAGCCCGAAACACTATTAGTGCCATTGAGAGTTCAAAACAAACAGGTTTTGCCCGGTTCCTATACGCCCTTGGTATTCGAAACGTGGGTGAATACTTATCAAAAGTACTTGAAAAATATTACGAAGGCAATTTCCACCGTTTTATGTCTTCAAAGAAAGAAGAATTAGAATCCATCTTTGAGGTGGGCGGAATTGTTGCTGACGGAATTGTCCGATTCTGGTTAGACTCATGCAATCTAGATGTAGTAAATTCATGTTTTTCCCTGGGGGTAACATTGTCACCAGTAGAATCAAAAGGAAAGGACCAAGTGCTGGCAGGAAAAACTTTTGTGTTCACAGGCGTCTTAACAAAATTTACCCGAAAAGAAGCACAGGAATTAGTAGAATCCCTTGGGGGAAGGGCCAGCAGTTCTGTAAGTAAAAAGACCACTTTCATAATTTCGGGGCAATCAGCCGGATCCAAGATAACCAAAGCACAGGAATTTGGTGTTCCAATCTTGTCCGAAGATGAATTTCAAAAAATGATACATATGAATTAATGAAGTATTTTATAACCGTATTTTTTATTTTTTACCAATGTTTTGCAACTGAAAGTACATTACTAAAGATAGATCAAAATCTTTCCCTGGCACTTCAGGGATCCAACCAACATCCATTTTTAGATTTTACCATGGAAACTATAAATCTTGCCTCACTGCCCTTTGAAGGGATTACCCTTCTTCAAACCTTAAACTTAGTAACAAGTACAGAAAAAGAAGCATTAATCACTACAATTCCTCTAACAGGTATTTTGGTAGGAGTGTTAAAATATTCAGTTGATCGAAAGCGGCCTGAACGCACTTATCACCCGAGGCTGTGGAATACTCGCATTACGCCATCTTTTCCCTCCGGTCATGCTGCGGTTTCATCAGGTTTTGCAACTGTTCTCTCATTAATTTATCCTGGATATTCTCCCTATGCCGTATTCTATGCTCTTCTCTCAGGATATAGCCAGATTTATACGGGGAACCACTTTATTACAGATGTGCTCTCAGGTTGGCTTATTGGTTTTACCGTTGGTAATATTGCATATCAATCTACTGTGCCATAACCCAATGTTAAATTTTCCTTCACTCTAAAAATATTTCTTTTGATTCTTGAAAACTACTCCGGTGTGATACTATAAAAACTCATAACCCCACAAAAAGGAATTCTAGCCATGATGAAAATTGAAGATATTGTTAATGACATTGTCCTGATTGTCCTGGATAATTATGAACCTCTAAAAGGACTAGGAATTAACGAAGACCGAATTTACGCCCATATAACCGGCTATGACGAGTTTGGAATATGGATGAAACATCCAAAATTCCGAATTCCCAAAGCAGATATTAATTCCACACCCAAAAAACCTAAATATCAAAATGTAACTGCTTCCATTTTAATTCCCTGGGGTTTTATTGCTTCAATCGTTCATTTCCCAAACGTTGAAGGGTTTGATTTTCCAAACCCTTTCGAAAAACATATTGGGTTTGAATCAGAAGTCAAATGACCACTTCTGCAGTAAAAATACAAAAACTGTCCAAATCATATAATGGTTCTGAAGCCCTTTCAGATGTAGATATTACCATTTTAGATGGACAATTTTTTGGCCTTCTGGGACCAAACGGTGCTGGGAAATCCACCACAATTAATATTCTGACCGGTTTAGTTCGAAAAGACAGCGGTAACATTGCTGTCTTTGGAAAAGATATTGAAAAAGATTATCGTTTCACACGATCCCAGATAGGTACAGCGCAACAGGAATTGTCTATTGATTGGTTTTTCCCTATTGAAAAATTACTCCAGTATCAGGCTGGTTATTATGGAATTTCACCAAAAAATGCCAAAGAACGCATAGAAGAACTCCTTAACCGCCTTGGCCTCTGGAAAAAACGTAAATCCCGTTTAAGACAACTCTCGGGAGGAATGAAACGTCGCTATCAAATAGCGAAAGCCCTTGTTCACGATCCAAAGATTATTATACTCGACGAACCAACTGCAGGTGTAGATGTGGAATTGCGCCATGAACTATGGGATTATCTCAGGCAGCTCCACCAGCAGGGAAAAACAATTCTTTTAACCACACACTATATCGAAGAAGCAGAACTCCTGTGCGAATATGTTTCTATTATTCACAGGGGGAAAGTTATCACAGAGGGAACCCCAAAAAATCTTATTAGCCAGCTGGGGAAAGCAGGAATTACCGTCCACCTCACAAAATGGGATGACACTCTGCCTGCTTTACTTCAATCATACTCGTATACCCAAAATAAGAGTCAGCTGCATTTTACCGTGAAAGATGCTGAAACAGAGATATCTAAAATAATCAGCCTCATTTCAAAAAATGGCTGTCAGATACAGCGAGTGGAGACAACAAAATCTTCCCTTGAAGATGTCTTCCTCAGTCTCACAGGAAGAGGGATTAACGAATAAACCACATGAATTGGATCGGATTATGGACATTAACAAGCCGTGAAGTAGGACGGTTTTTTAGTGTATACCGCCAGACAATTTTACCTGGTCTTATTTCGTCAGCTCTGTATATTCTCATATTCGGATTTACACTCCAACAGCGGATCGCTGAAATAAATGGGGTTCCATATACCTTGTTTATCCTGCCCGGACTCATTATGATGAATACCCTTACCAATGCAAGCTCAAACACTGCTTCATCCATGCTTCAAATGAAATTGCTTCAACAATTGCCGGATATTTTAACAGCACCCCTTTCCAGCCTAGAAATTTCTTTAGCTTATATTATTGGAGGAACGGTACGGGGGTTTGTAAACGGTACTCTTGTTTTACTGCTTGGTGTTCTTTTAATTGGCCTGCCGGTCAGCAGTCCAATTTTTTCTCTGGGATATATCTTCATTGTTGCCTGGACATTTTCTAGCATGGGTCTTTTATTAGGACAATTGGCAGAGAGCTGGGATCAACTTGCCATGATGCAAAATTTTTTCCTCACACCGCTTAGCTTTCTTGGGGGCATATTTTACTCAATTAAGATGCTGCCAGAGTGGGCACAAGCACTCAGTTTTTTCAACCCAATCTACTATATGATTAATGGGATTCGATTCACCATTCTTGGCCTCTCCGACTCCCCCCCCATTATCAGCTTTTGGATGGCTCTAGCTATGGCTTTAATCTTCTTCTCTTCAGCTGTGGCACTAATGAAAAGCGGAAGGAAAATCAAGTTGTAAATTTAATCACTGCTTGTCTTTTGAAAGAATATCTGCAATATTCTCTAAATTTCCATCTATATCAGTGTTTGGAGTTAGCTGAAGAATGTTAGCAATCAAAGGATAGATATTCACGTTTTCGAACGTTCCACGTAAGTATCCGTTCTTAAAAGCAGGACCATCAGCAAGAAAAATAGCGTGCATACTTGGAAGCACGTTGTCATAGCCATGAGTTCCACCTGTATACCGTTTTGGATTAGGGCGTTTAAAGTTAAGAATTGACCAGCCTTCATGAGCCATCAAGAGCAAGTCCTTAATTCGATAATGATTTTTATAATAGAGCCTGTTGGGGATTTCAGTTTTCAAATAAACAGAAATATGCGGGGCAGTTTTCAAATCCGCATAAACTTGATGTAAACGGTTTGTCCCTCCACCATATAAAAAAGATGTGGGGCCAGTTCCTTCCTGAGTGAATCCTGATAAATCAGTATAATCATTCAAGTTAATTATACGTTTCGGATTAATCTCAGCCATGCCATGATCACTCACAACAATTATGTTTAATTGTTTATACACTGGGAGATTTTTTACCCTGTCTAATATTGCTCCCATTACACTATCCATGTTTTCAACTGCAATCTCGGTTTCATCCGAGTTTGGACCAAAAACATGCCCAGCAGCATCCGGTTCATGGAAATACAGCAGAACTAAATGCGGGCGGGTTTTGGGGGGCTTCTGAAACCATGCCACCACCGAATCTATCCGTGCTTCAAACGGATAATCATGATCATACCGTTTCCAGACCGATGGTTGACAACCACCGGCTTTCGATTCTGATCCTACCCAAAAATAGGATGCGGTTTTTACTCCTTGGTTTTCAGCCGTACACCAAATCGGTTCCCCACCATACCAGCGTGCATCTTCAACGGCAGATCGATCACGGATCCTGTAGGTGGCATCAAATTCAGCATCATAAAATGTGTTGGCAATTAGTCCGTGATGATCGGCGTACATGCCTGTCGCTATACTGTAATGATTGGGAAAAGTCTTGGTTATGAAAACCGGTTTCATACTTTCCGCTTTTACTCCCTGTTGGGCCAGACGATCAAAGTTTGGAGTATGGTACCAGTCCAGATATTCTGCCCGGAACCCATCAAACGAAACAAGCAGCACATACGGCCTGCCAGATTGCCCAAACAACCCAAAAACAACCAGCAAAAGGCATAAAAATCTGGTGAATTGTTTCATGTATAATCCTTCCTAAATTTCACTAAGAAATTCTTAAATATCATTTTCAGGTACAAGGTGTTTCATGGACTTGAATGTAAAACACATGATTAGGAACCAGTTGGTCAGGCGTGATATTGCTGACAAAAAGGTGCTGGAAGCTATTGAAAAAGTTCCCCGGCATCTTTTTGTGGACAAGGTTCAACGCCCTTTCGCCTACGGTGATAATCCTCTTCCTATTGGTCATGGACAAACAATCAGCCAACCCTACATTGTTGCATTCATGACAGAAATGCTAAATGTCCAATCTCACCACACCGTTCTTGAAATCGGCACAGGTTGTGGATACCAGGCTGCAATACTGTCTTTACTGGTAAAAAAAGTTATTTCCCTTGAAATTGTAAAATCCCTTGCGAATTCAACAAAAAAGAGATTAAAAAAATTGAATTACCAAAATATTGAGGTTTTCTGTTTCAATGGGAAAAAGGGATGGGTCAATGACGCTCCTTATGACCGGATTATAACTACAGCAGCACCCACCCAGGTTCCGGATGCTTTAATTGAGCAGCTGGCACCTAATGGCCAAATGGTCATCCCTGTGGGACCAGACGTAAATCACCAGTATCTGCATATTATTACAAAAAATAAAAGAGGATTCATCCAGACAAAACAATCCCTGCCCGTACGGTTTGTGCCAATGATTTAAATTAGAACGGATTAATAAGGGACAGCCGTAAGTAGTTTGTCGGCACTTCCTTATCCCGCCAGCGATTGAAATCTTGAGCAGTGCCATAGGCCAGAACAAACAAAGACAAATTCACACGTAATTCAGCACCGCCAGTGGAAAGCCAGTCGTCCATTTCTCCATCGGCATCCCAGGCATTCCCAAAATCAAGAAAGGCTACCAGCGAAGCCTTTGGAGCTCCCATGCGTGACTCAATTGTACCGACAACAAGGCGATCGCCTAACCGCCAGTCATTCCAGCCCCGAAGGTGAAACACTTCATCTGCACCCAGTATATTACCACCCGCCAAATAAATTGGTGTGTCATTTGTTATGGCCGGCATATCCTGAGGTGGGGGGTTATTCCCGAGCATGGCAACCGATTTAATGCGCCCAAAAATAACCACCGGACTTTTTTTGTGCGGTAAAAAATTGATAAACATATCCGTTGTAATACGCGTGTAATCAAAGTCACCAAATAAACTTGAATTAGCAAACTCGATCTGCATATTAAGACCATGCCCCTGCCTGGGAATCATTACATTTTGTTTATGGGACCGGCGGTTTAACCATATATAACTCAAGGCAACTAGTCCTTCTTTTCCAGAAACAGGTGGCTCTAGGTAGCGGAAGTCCGTTGAATCCAAATAAATAAGTTCATCTGTCTGTAATTTTATATCTTTAATGACATTCGCGTTCCGGTCGGTGAATCCCAAACTGCCGCCAAAGGTATGATTGCTGGACATATTGTTACCAGCGTTGTAAGGCATCGTAGCCCACAATGTAATGCTATTGTTCTCTTCAAGCAAAGCCCTGCCATCGTAAGGCTTTGCTTTAACATCCAGTAAAGATGTAGCAACAATTCCCCATATGGGGCCGCCCATGGCATTGATATATTCCAGTAAAAATCTATGCGTGGCGTTTTCTGAAAAATCTACCAGGCCAATACCTGTGAATAAATGCCGGCCCATAGCATCTGACCATTGTGTCAAACCAAAGACCTCATAACCGAGTGGTAATACTAGTGTAGTTAAATGCTTTATGCCAATTGTAGGTGTATAGTCATGTGATTTTAAAATATTGACTTCCTTTTTCGGGTCAACACCAGTCAGCAGAATGTCCGGTCCGGCACTGCGCCAATCAGTGTAATGGTCTCTAATAGCAAGCGCTTGCGTTGTAACGTCACGATGGGGATCCACATTCACAATTCGGACCGTATCCACATCCGGCAATGTAGTCGCCATAATGGTGCTATCGGCTGGCGACCACTGGGCAGCCCAGACAGCGTCACCCACATCCGAAATCTGCTTACTTTCACCTGTGGCAACGTTTACTGTATGAATATTTGGTGTGGAACCGGAGTGGGACGTATAGGATACAAAATCACCATCGGGATGCCATACCGGATCATAATCGGCAGCGGGATCGTCCGTTACCCGGCGGATATCACCGCTGGTAAGCTCTAGAATAAATAGATCCAGGTTGGCTTCCTTATCTGCCATGGCAAAAACAATAGAGTTGCCATCAGGACTATAATGGGGATTCAGAATCTGGGTATCATACACATAGTTTGTGATCTGTTTTTTGTCGGATCCGTCTGTGCTCATGGTATACAGGTTAGCCACACTGTTCTCATGGGCCACGTATACGATTCGTTGACCGTCCGGTGACCAATCTGGATAAGTTGCACGTTCAGATTGAGGGAGCCATTCAGACGATTTTTCATCAAGATCATAGACCTTGCTATCATTGCTC
>DPYO01000187.1 GCA_003535775.1 Fidelibacterota bacterium
CATTTGTTATTTAAAGATCTAGAACGTTTGGTAAATATTTGTCAAGGGCAAGTGCAGTTTATCTTTGCTGGAAAAGCTCACCCAAAAGATGATCAGGGAAAAGAGATTATTCAGGAAATAGTAGCTAATGCGAACGAATTGTATGGAAAGGTTAAAGTGATTTTCCTCGAGAATTATAATATGTGGCTGGGTAGAATGATTACTTCTGGTGTGGATGTATGGCTAAATACGCCTCTGAGACCAAATGAAGCATCAGGTACCAGTGGTATGAAAGCTGCATTAAATGGAATTCCAAATTTATCCATACTTGATGGTTGGTGGGCTGAAGGATGTGAAGATGGTATGAATGGCTGGGCAATAGGGACTCCAGATGAGCCAAATGATGAAGCAGATGCAAATCATTTGTTTGAGTTATTAGAAGAAAAAGTAATTCCAGCTTTTTATGGCCAAACAGATAAATGGGTATCATTTATGAAAGCATCTATTAAAACGGGTGTGCGGTTTACAGCACAACGTATGATTCGTGATTATAAGAAAAAATATTATTAAATATCGAAAACCAGTTTTACCTTTTTTCATCATTGCCAGGGTTATAGTCTTTGTCATATCCGGTTTCCTCTTTTCCGGCTGTGAATCCTCCGATGAAATTACCCTTAATATCTGGCACCAAATGCTGTATGAGAATAGAAAAGCATTAAGGGAGGTATGTGATAAGTATGAGGATTCCCATCCTAGTATAAATATCAATCTTATTTATAGAGAAACAGAAGAACTTCGATCCAATTTTCAGTCTGCAGCTTTAGGTGGCAGCGGTCCCGAACTTATTTATGGGCCTTCAGATCAGGTAGGCCCATTTGCAGTAATGGGGATCATTAAACCTCTGGATGATCTTTTTCCACCCTCTTTTTTCAATCAATTCTCATCCAATGCAGTTGTTCAATTTCAGGATAAAACTTGGATGGTAGGAGATGGTGTTGGTAATCATTTGATGCTTATGTATAATAAGGACATAGTCTCATCTCCACCAGAAAATACAGATGAAATGATTAAAATTGGAAAATCACTGACGAAGGATTTGGATGATGATGGTATTATTGATCAATATGGATTGGTGTGGAATTTTACAGAACCTTTTTTCTATGTTCCCTGGATCGGAGGATTCGGAGAATGGTTTATCAATGATGACGGTTCACCGAATTTGAATACAAAATCAAATGAAAATGCATTTGCATTTATTAAATCGCTTCGGGATGAACATCATATCATACCAAAAGAATGCGATTATGAAACAGCCAATGCCCTGTTCAAGACAGGAAGAGCAGCCATGATAATAAACGGAGACTGGAGCTGGGGAGATTACCGTGATAAAGTTAATTTTGGGATTGCAAAATTGCCGAGAATATCATCAACAGGAAAATATCCTACACCTATTATCAGCACAAAGGGATATTCCATAAATGTACATACCATCGGTGAAAAGCTAAATCATACAGTTGAATTAATGACTTATCTCACTAGTCCCGAAGTCCAACTTCATTATGTGAGGAGGCTGAACACACAACCATCTTCCATCGCTGTGTTGTCTTATCCTGAAGTTCAATCCAATCCTATACTAAAGCAAAATGCCGACATAATTGAGCATGGCAGGCCCATGCCTGTTGTTCCTGAACTTCGGGCGATTTGGGATGCATTAAGAGGGGAGTATCAATCTGTACTTGCCGGGTCAAAGGATCCACACATCGCTGCAGTTGAATCGCAGAGAAAAGCCATCGATCAGATAAAAACAATGAATATTGTTATCGAACCGGGGGTTCAGGGGAAATTTACCAAGGGACTGTTGTTTCTTTTTATTGCAGCTTTGGGAATTATTTTTTGGATCAAAAAGAAAATTTACCTGAGATCATTTCAAGAGAACAAATTTGCTTATTTAATGCTTTTACCGGCATTTCTTGGAATCATGTCTGTAATAATATTTCCATTTGGATATAATTTAATTATTTCACTTTCTAATTTCAGTTTGCGGACGTTTAAAGATTGGGAGATCATTGGTTTTCACCACTTCGCCTCGGTTTTGACGGATGGAGGATTTTATTCACTTTTTGGAAAAACGATCATTTGGACTGTAGTCAATGTGTGCTTTCATGTGTCTCTGGGAGTGTTTTTAGCCGTAATGATCAATAGGACTCTTCCTGCAAAGAGGACATTGCGGGCTCTTCTTATTATTCCGTGGGCACTACCGCAATATATTGCTGCACTAACCTGGCGGGGGATGTTCAATCAGGAGTACGGTTCCATTAATTTGATATTGAACAAGTTTTTCAATATGTCTCCCATACAATGGTTGAGCCAGCCAGTTGAAGCATTTTCTGCGTGTATCATTACGAATATCTGGCTTGGATTTCCTTTCATGATGGTGGTTGCTTTGGGAGGATTGCAATCTATTCCAAAAGAAATGTACGAAGCCTCCCAGGTGGATGGCGCATCCCGGTGGCAGCAGTTTTGGAATATCACTCTGCCCATGATTAAGCCTGTCATGATACCGGCAGTGATTTTGGGTACGATCTGGACGTTTAATAATATCAATGTAGTTTGGCTGGTGAGTAATGGAGGGGAGCCTTCTGACTTAACACACATATTGGTGAGTTACGTTTATAAGGCAGCATTCAATTTATACCGCTATGGATATGCCGCTGCTCTATCAATGATCATTTTCCTGATCCTGTCAATGTTCACTGTTGCTTTTATGCGAAGATCAAAATTGGACGCTGTTGTTTAAAATATTATGTCGAAAAAAATAGAAACACTTTTCATTTTTTCATTTCTGGTTTTATTTACCTTGGCAACTCTATATCCGGCTTTGAACATTATAGGAATTTCCTTGCGGACCGATGACGCATTTCAAACCCGTTCACTGGCTTTGTGGACAGCGGAATCAAGTTTTAGATCTTATTTTACCCTGTTTCTTGAAACTGATTTTCTCACGTGGATGAAAAATTCTTTTCTCGTAAGTTTTGTTGTGACCCTAACAGGAGTTGTTCTTGCGTCGACATCAGGCTATGCTCTTTCCAGGTTTAATTTCATGGGAAGAAGAGCTGTTCTGTCTTCATTACTCATGACTCAAATGTTTCCTGCCACGATGTTGCTTTTGCCATTTTTCATTTTATTGGCAAAGTTGAAACTGATAAACTCCTACTTAGGGCTCATTATCATTTACTCATCCACAGCGCTTCCGTTTTGCATTTGGCAAATGAAAGGATATTATGATACCATTCCTGCTGCATTAGAAGAAGCTGCCCGGATGGATGGCTGCAGCAGGTTTTCTGCATTTATAAAAGTGATCCTTCCCGTGTCTGCCCCGGCTTTGGTGATTACTGCCCTGTTCAGCTTTATGGCAAGTTGGAGTGAATATGTGGTGGCTGCCATTGTGTTACAGAACCCGGAACTATACACACTTCCCCTGGGGTTGAAATCATTTCAGGCAAGCCTGGCAACCCAATGGGGGCTCTATGCTGCAGGAGCTGTTGTGGTGAGTATTCCGGTGACGATATTGTTTATTTCACTTTCAAGATTTTTAGTATCCGGATTGACTGTGGGAAGCGTGAAAGGATAAACATGGCGGGTGTATCTTTACAGGCTATTTCAAAATCTTTTGGTGATAATACTATCCTGAAAGGAATCGATGTTCAGGCACACTCTGGAGAATTTATGGTAATCGTTGGGCCGTCAGGATGTGGGAAGTCAACCCTATTGCGGATCATTGCCGGACTTGAAACGCCGGATGGAGGTGAGGTTATCATAGATGGGGAAAGAAAAAACGATACAGATCCATCCAAAAGAGAAGTGGCAATGGTCTTCCAGAATTACGCACTGTATCCCACCATGACGGTTTATGAAAACCTGGCATTCAGCCAGCGGATAAGGAAAAGAAGTAAGGATGAAATTGACAAGCGGGTAATGGAATCTGCCGAGATGCTGAAAATAGATGAACTCTTAGACAGAAAGCCTAAAGAATTGTCTGGTGGACAACGTCAGCGGGTTGCACTTGGAAGAGCACTGGTTCGGAAACCAAAAGTATTTCTCTTTGATGAACCTCTTTCCAATTTAGATGCGAAACTCAGGCAGGAAATGAGGCTGGAGATCAAAAAGCTCCACACCCAACTGAACAATACAATGATTTATGTAACCCATGACCAGACAGAAGCCATGACAATGGCGGACAGAATCTGCCTAATGAACAATGGAATCATTGAACAAATTGGAACGCCGGAAGAATTGTATAATAAGCCGGCAAATACTTTCGTTTCCACTTTCATCGGAATGCCACCCATAAATTTGATTGACGGAGAAGTGTGTACCGAAAATGGCAGTGCTTTTTTTATAAGCGACGGAGTGAGAATAAATTTGGATAAAATAAAGAACATTGAATTATTCAAAGATTTGGATAAACATGTTATTATGGGAATAAGGCCGGAAAACCTACATGATAATTATTTTGCAGAAATCAAAGACCCGGAGAACACTATTAAATGTACAGTGGATTTAGTGGAAAACCTTGGTTCTGTTGCACTGGTGCATTCCCATTCCGGAGATGCTCATCTTTCAGCAACTTTAACAACGGAAAAAATAATTCATCCTGGTGATTCTCTTGATCTGATTGTTGATGTGAATTCACTTCATTTTTTTCATCAAGAGACAAAAGAAAGAATCAAATTATAATATCAGTAAAATTAAAATGAGATTGGTTCAAAAAATAGGAAATACAAATTTATAAGAAATTCTATTTGTGATGAAGAGCACATCATTATTTAGTCAGAATATTTAATTTCAAAAAACTGTTAATTATGATGGAAAACGAAGTTAAAAATGTAATATTGTGTAATTTTAAACAGGGTCAATAGTGAAATTTTATTCTATAATATTTATAGTGCTGCTTAATGTATCGTCTGCTCAAAATGTAGTTTTTTGGGAGCCAGAAATTCCTGTATCGGGAGGTGATATAACCATTTACTACAATACCATTGAAGGTACTTTACCAGACGATACAACCCCTGTTTACATACACCTTGGCTACAATGGTTGGCAGAATACAGATGATTATGAAATGTCTTATGCTCCCGATGTTGGAAATGGTTGGTGGAGATACATTTACTCAATCCCACAAGATGCAGAAACTATTGATTTTGTTTTTACGGATTTGGATGGGAATTGGGATAACAATGGTGGTATTGGTCTTGACTGGCATATTAGCTTGAGCTATTATTGGTCTCCATTTTCTCCCAATCCAAACGATACTGTTTCAATATTTCTAGACAATGTTGATCAAGGCGGTCATATTGCCTGGACTATTGATGCTGGAATGGGTCACGAACTGCCCATTGAAGAGTATTGGCCAAATGATTCTTTTGTTGAAGATGAATATTTATTTACCCCGTTGATTGAAAATGGTGCGAACTCATACACAGTAGAATTAGGTTCATTTTTAAATGGTGACCAGGTAATCAACTCTATAAAGTTCAAAATTCGCTGGGATGATGGGAGCTGGGATGAGGGATCAAATGGTCAGATCATGTTCTATGATATTTATTTAGATTATACACCTACTGAAGAGGATCCTTATGTTTTTTTTATATCTCCGACTCCTGATGAGGGAGCAGAAGTTAGTGGATCGGTTTCATTTTCTGTAGTTGGCAGTGCTGAATATGTTGAGTTTTGGGTAAATGGTG
>DPYO01000067.1:0-810 GCA_003535775.1 Fidelibacterota bacterium
CAAATCTGCAGTTATATGAAATGGGGCAGGTGCACAGCCAGGAGAAAAAAGGATTTGATGGCATTATTGAGAAGGGTGCTCTTTGCGGTGTTGTACATGGGTTAATCCATAAGAAAGATGTTCATGTCGATGATGACCGGGAGCAATCATTTTTTTCAATAAAAGGCCATATCGATGTTCTCCTGAGAAGGCTGGCTCATATGGAAGCGAATTATGAGGAGTTTGAACATCCGGAATTTGATAAATCTTTCACTGTTTCTGCAGGGGACCAATCAATTGGAGTCGCAGGCATTGTTTCTTCCAGGATCGTTCAATCTTTAAAACTGGAAATTGGGGAAGTTTTTGCTTTTATGTTTGACCTTGAACAATTCGTCAATGTTATCGATGTACTTGTTCCATTTAAGGCAATATCACCATTTCCCATTGCTGAACGAGAATTGAACTTTGTTCTCAAAGAAGACATTCAGGCCGGGGAGATAAAAAATCAAATTATGCGTTCCGGAAAAGGATTGATTAAACATATTGAACCTGTCAATATTTTCCTACACGATTCTTTGGGAAAAGGGATGAAGAGTATTTTATTTAAGCTTGTGTTTCAGAGTGATACAAAAACCCTTGAAGACAAAGAGGTAAATCCAATTATTGATGAAATTATCAGTGTTGTTGGTAATAATTTTGGTGGTAAATTACGCGCATGAGTGAACTGACCTCATTGGCAAAATTGGAAACGAGGATCAGGCTTTTGATAGATGAATTGAAAGTGGCTAAGGAACACTCAACAATAGGAGACTCTCATCCTGTTGAAACGTC
>DPYO01000067.1:1212-2895 GCA_003535775.1 Fidelibacterota bacterium
AACTATGTCAGATCAAAGTAATCTAGTAAAAGTAAGTATTTTCGGGCAGGAATATACTGTTAAAGCGCCTGCCGATCCCGGATACATCCAAAGTATTGCCGAATATGTCAATTCAAAAATGAAAGAAGTTCAGGATGAACTTCCAACTGCTCAATCTTCCACACGTATCGCAATACTCGCATCGATGAATGTCACTGATGAATTGTTTAGTATACGGCAGAAAAAAGAAAATGAAAATAGTGAAGTTGATGCCAAAATTTCATCATTGATTGAATTGATTGACGAATCTATAATCTGAAATTTAATAGACAGTTATCCCGGTGACTCAATTATTTTCCGGTAAAGAAGTAAGCGCTTCTGTCTATGAGTCCCTGACGCCAAAAATTCAAGCGCTAAAATCAAAAGGAATTACTCCGGGATTAGCTGTAATTCTTGTAGGTAATGACCCGGCATCCGCAGTGTACGTCCGCAGTAAATCCCGCAAGTTTGCATCCCTTGAATTGTTTTCTGAAACGATCCAATTTGATGGTGATATTTTCCAGGAGGAACTCATAGAAAAAATACAGGATTTAAACGTGGATAACCGATTCCACGGGATACTGGTACAGCTCCCATTACCGAAACATATTGATGAGGATACCATAATTAGCCTTATTAACCCCGTAAAGGATGTTGATGGCTTTCATCCTGAGAACGTCGGTTACCTTACTGTTGGAAATCCGCGATTCATTCCCTGCACGCCAAAAGGGATTATGAGAATTCTATCTTATTATGATGTTGATCTTTCCGGGAAGCATGTTGTTATCATTGGCAGGAGTAATATTGTTGGGCGTCCTGTCTCAATTCTCACCAGCTTGAAAAAATCGTTCAGCAATGCCACCACCACAATCTGCCATTCAGGGACACAGGATATCCGTTATTTTACCAACCAGGCAGATGTTGTTGTCACAGCCATGGGCGTTCCGAATTTTCTGGATGAATCTTTTATAAAACCTGGTACTGTATTGATTGATGTGGGTATTAACCGGGTGAATGATGATTCAGAAAAGGGATATAAACTGGTTGGAGATATACACGCTGAAAGTGTATCAGAAATTGCAGGGGCGTTGACCCCGGTTCCTGGAGGAGTGGGCCCCATGACCATTGCCATGCTGGTGGAAAATACGGTGGAAGCGGCGGAAATGCATTCCGGTGTTGGTGCTTGACAGAGTGAAAATTTAGATAGTTTGCGCCCGTAGCTCAGCTGGATAGAGCGTTGGCCTCCGGAGCCAAAGGCCACAGGTTCGAATCCTGTCGGGCGTACATAGATAATATCTATTAAGTTATAAACAAGATATGATCAGGGAAATCTGACATGAAACTATTTATTATACTAGCGCTGGTTTGTTATTGGTTAACCTGTTGTGCACCGTCCGTTGCTGAACTGGCTAAAACAAACCCGGAAGCAGTTGTTGCCAAGAAAGATGAACTATTGGCCGGAAAGTCAGTGTCGGAAGAAACACTGATGGCAGTAGTAAATGCCTATAATACTCTGGGTAGCTCTGCTTTAAAAGCTAAGAATTACAATGAAGCAGAAAAACAGTTCAAAGAATCTTTGGTTCTGGACAATAAAAACAAACAGGCAAAATACGGTTTAGCCATGATAGAAGGACTCCGCCTGTTTAAAAAAGGAAATAGATCAGC
>DPYO01000067.1:3289-11319 GCA_003535775.1 Fidelibacterota bacterium
TATTATTGGATGGGCCGCGCATATGAGAAAAAAGATGATGGCGACTTTGAGCTCATAGTTGAAGCATATGAAAATGCATTAAAAGGCAACCTTAATCCTGAACTAAAAACAGAAGTAGAAAATTGTTTAGCTACTGTAAAAATACGTCAAAAAACACATGAAAGTTTTTGGAAATAGGTAAAATTGGATGTGATTATTCAAGTTATTACAGAAAAATAACGACTTGGATAAATAGTTTATTTTAGAACAATGAAACGAAGACAATTAAAGATTAAAAACTACATCTGACCTTCTACAAAAAAGCTGTTCTCTGCTTTCTGGTTGTCCTTGTAGTTATTGATTGGATTCTCGGTTACTTTAGATATAATATCAATTTATCTTTTATTTTTATATAAGTAACTATATATCCGTGGGATAGTGTGGAAAGACACAATTAATTTTTGGCTCACATGAGAATCAAATTACTGATCTCTCATTTCAGGCGATATCCCATGGCGTGGCTCTCCATTGCCTTCGTTTCAGGAATTTTGAATGCTTTTTTGCTGCACTATACATTGTATGCCTTAATCACATCTGTTTTCTTTTTTCTGTTTTTACTTAAATCCAAAACTGATAACGCCTTCATCCTGTTTCTTTTGCTTACAATGTGGAACATTGGCTGGGCATACCATTCTTTTAGATTAGATATCATGGATGAAAAAGGCGGTCTTGCGGATCATTTCAGTGATTATGATGTCTCCTTTAAAGGGGTTCTGCTTTCAAAAGGTGAAACTCAGTCAGGGCAAAGGCTCCTTTTGTAAAACAGCCTGCTTTCATCAGAAACAATGTATACAACAGGGGATATCCAGTATTTTATTTATTCATCAAATAGTACCATAGGTTCAATAGGCGATACGATCGCAGGGAAAGGAATTTTCCTTGCCTTTTTTGGGAAAAGAAACCCGGGGGATTTTGATTTCCGTTTATTTAATTACAGGAAAGGTATCTTCGGAAAAATTTACCAGGATGATGAGACAGAGCTTTTCATAACTGAACCAGAAGGTGGAGTCATTTATCTTCATTAGCTGATATACGAAATTCAGTAAGGTCAATCTTTTCCCGAAAAACCGATCGTGATGTTTCCGGTCTTCTGTCTGCGCTGATTCTTGGGGATAAATCCTCCGTAGATACTGAGCTGAAAGATGCCTTTATCGAGACCGGGGTTATTCATGTCCTGGCAGTATCCGGTCTCCATGTGGGATATGTTTTGATCATTCTTTTGTTTTTTTCAAAAATCTTCAGGATTCCCTTGGGGTGGGACAGGCTGGGGATCATTCTTGGCTTAGGAGGATTTGTCCTGTTAACAGGAGGAAAGGCCAGTGTTATCAGGGCTTCCATCATGGCTGGGCTCTATGTTTTGGCCCCTATCTTGAACCGACCGATTAATGCGTGGAATATTATATCATCTGCTGGATTTTTAATTCTCTTATGGAACCCAGCACTGATCGCAGATACTGGTTTTTTTACTGAGTTTCGTTGCCGTTATTTCAATTGTCTTCTTTTTAGGAATATTCGAAAATATTCTTCCGGAAAAACTCAAAGTAAGTCACGTTAATAATGGTGCAGTGAGATTCATCTGGGGCCTTTTCCTTGTTTCCGTTTCTGCCCAAATTGGGACCCTTCCATTTACAGCCTAGTATTTTGGTCGTATTCCTATCATTTCACTCATTGCTAATGTTATAATAGTTCCCCTTATTGGAATCCTGGTTGCACTGGGATTTGCGATACTATTGCTGGGATGGATTCCCTTTTTAAGCTCTGGATGGGCGGGATCAGCTTGGATTATAACAAAGTGTATCCAATGGTGTTCAGGTTTTTTTTCATCCGTTCCATTTGCTTCTATTCCAATACAGGGTCTTCATTTGGTTAATTTTATTCTCTACTTTCTGCTCATTGTATTTCTGTTTATGGTCTTTCAAAAACGGTTTATGGGGAAAGCCGTACTAACAGGCCTTTTAATGATAACCATTAGTATATGGGCATGGAGTCTGGAAAAAAAAGGTCTGGATATACTATTTTTGGATGTAGGGCAGGGTGATTCAGCTATTATTCAGTTTGAAAATGGAAAAACAATGCTTGTGGATGCAGGACAGCGTAACTGGAGCAGAGATTATGGAGAGAAGGTTGTGATTCCATCAGCCAGATATTTGGGAGTGAAGCGGTTCAACTGGGTGGTTATGACCCATCCTCACAGCGATCATATTGGGGGCCTAGTTTCTGTCCTTGAAGCTGTACCTGTTGATACAGTTTGGGATATATTTTCAGAATATGGTTCCTAGACATATAACCAAGTTCTTGAATTATTGAAACAAAAAGGTGTTGTCTACCATCAGCCAAATCGTGGAGAAACAATTTTTATTGATGAGAAAACCTCATTGCAGATTTTTGCTCCAGATTCTACCATAGTGAAAAATGAACATAACGTAAACAATATGAGCATTGTTTTCCGATTGATTCATGGCAAGGTAACTGTGCTTTTCACCGGGGACCTGGAAAAAGAAGGAGATCATTTGCTTTTATCTCTCCAATCGTATTTAGATTCTGATGTTTTAAAAGTAGCTCATCACGGCTCAATAACAAGCACAACTCAACCTTTGCTGGACATGATCACACCTGAACTTGCAGTAATTTCAGTAGGAAGAAAGAATAAATTCAAGCATCCTTCACCGGTTGTCATACAGCGATTTCTTGATGCAAATGTCCGAATCTTCCGTACGGATAGAGATGGTGCAATCTGGCTGAACTCAGACGGGAATTCAATTAAGGAATTCGCATGGCGCTGATTGCCGGTGTAGATGAAGCGGGCCGGGGTCCTCTGGCAGGCCCTGTAGCAGCTGCAGCGGTCATTCTCCCTGAAGATCATTCCATAGCTGGGCTTAACGATTCAAAAAAGTTGTCTCCTAAAAAACGTGAAATGCTCTATGACGAGATAATGAATCAGGCCCTTGCGGTGGGAATCGGCACTGTAGATGAGAAAACCATTGATCATGTGAATATTTTGAACGGAACGTACAAGGCGATGCACATGGCTCTTGGGGATTTAGATGTCCAGCCGGATCACGCATTAATTGACGGATTTCCTCTCCCGGACCAGATCATCCCCAATAAAGGAATAATCAAGGGAGATGAGAAGATAGAAGTCATCCAGGCTGCTTCTATTATCGCAAAGGTTACACGAGATAGAATTATGGATAAATACGATATTATTTTCCCTGAATACGGTTTTTCCGGCAACAAGGGTTACGGAACGGTCAAACATATGGATGCTTTAAAAAAGTGGAAAGCGACTCCGATTCACCGGAAGTCATTCAAACCTGTTAGAGATAATTTTCCCACTATATCCTGGTATAGGAAACATCGCCGAATTGGCTGGATCGGAGAGAAACTGGCAGCACTTTTCCTTATGAAAAAGTGTTATAAAATTATATCGATAAATGAATATTCCGCACCTTATGGGGAGCTTGACCTAATCACTGAAAAAAATGATGAAATTATTTTCGTAGAAGTAAAAACAGTTTCAAAGGAACAATTAGGTTCGCCGGAATTAAAAATTGATTCTGAGAAAATCTCAAAACTGGAAAAAGCAATTGACTCATATTTAATGAAAAATGATATAACGAGAGATATTCGACTGGATATTATCACAGTATTTTTAAGAAAGGGCAGACCCATTATAAATCATTATAAAGGAATTGAAATTTGTTGATATTTCAATATTGCATCACACATAACCTTTGTAAATTAATTTGGATGAATCGTAAATAAGATGCTGAAAAAATCAAAGAAAATCATTCGAGAGGCCTGGTCACTGGCAACACTGGTATTGATTGTATTCCTCCTGAAAGTTACAATTGTCGAAGCCTATATTGTGCCCACCGGCAGTATGGAAGACACCATCATGACGGGAGATTTTCTCATAGGAAGTCGGTTTAATTATGGAATGCGATCTCCAGATTGGATCGGGATTCCCTACACAGATAAAGGATTTGATATACCCTATATTCGCTTTCCAAAATTCAAAGATCCAAGACAGGGGGATGTTATTATCTTTAAATACCCGAGAGACAGGTACTATAAGTATGTAAAACGATGTATAGCCGAACCAGGTGACAGTGTAAAAATTGATGCAAGAAAAGTTTTTGTAAATGGTATTGAATATCCATTATCGGAAAATGGGAAATTCGTTTCGCCGATGATGCCGGAAGGTTTTCAACAAAACAGGATGTTCCATAGTAGTTTTGGAATAAATAAAGATCATTTTAAAACGTTTCGTATCCCTAAAAAAGGGGATCACTACACAATTGTTGACGGCATGCCATTTATTAATGGCAAAAAATTAGATTGGCGTTTTCTTTTACCTTTGATCCTCCTTGATGGTCATTCGGCCACATTGGAAAATCAAGCAGTTGCATATCATTTCACTATGACTGATCCAAATGACCTTTTCCGGCGGAAAGGCACGCGGGAGGTGTACAATGATTATTTTCCCAATGGAACTTGGATTAATCCATGGTCAGCTTCAATTAAAGATGAAGATTTTCAATTTTTACATGTTGAGGGAAAATCTATAAACGAGATGGATTCCTATACCATAAAACAGGATTATTACTGGGCGATGGGTGATAATCGTGATGACAGCCTTGATTCTCGTTTCTGGGGATTTGTTCCGTTTAATCATATTCTTGGCGAGGCTCTTTTTGTGTATTTCTCTCTCGATTTGGATACCTGGTTTCCAAGATTCAATCGAATAGCTACAGTATTGAAATGATATTTTTCACCTTGCCTGTTCTTTCCAATGATGTGTATTTTTCCGAACGTTCAAAAGTGTAACCGTAATGAAACCTGAAGTAGAAATAAAATGAAACTCTGCCTACATCTTATTATACTCATAATACCATTGACCCTGGCAATTTCTCAAGAAGTTACAGGGGATTCTCTAACGGGCACAGTTGTAGGAATTGATGAAGACACATCGGCTGTTAAGGAAGTAATACCTGATACCTTAACACTTCATCCGGAAATAATGGGGCTTGATTATGGATATAAAGGATATATCTGGGGGAGTCCAAAGGGCACAATCCCCCAAATGCCTTATATGAATTCTTATGAATTGAACATTGACAGCTCTTCGGTTATATTTTCTGGAAATCTGGGACCTGATGAGGTAACGATGGAGTACGTTTTTGGAGATAGCGGATTATGGAAAGTGGAAATTAGTTATGTGGTAGATCCCAATGATCTGGATAGGCAAATCCATGACTTTCATAGAGTTGCAAACGTTATTACTGAAATTTATGGCCCACCCGTTTCATCTCAACAGATAGAATCGGGCCCTGGCCTATCAAATAATAATGAACCAACTATTCATTATTCCAGAGCATTTTTTATGTCTTCCTGGGTTGAAGTACCGAGCCGAATTGAACTAATCTTACATTCTTTGATACAGCTGAATATGCCTGATTTTCCAATTATCAATGATAAGACAAGTTTATTGCGACTGGTGTATTACAATCCAGATTATATGCTTCAAACAAATGACGATGAATATCCATCTATCTTTGATTTGTATTAAGTTAAGATGAAAACATTCTGAATACTTGGTTACTGACACTGAATTTTATCCTATTTGTTTATTTGGATTAATTAAATTTTATGAGTATAAACTTTGACAATAAGGATGATCGTATGGGTTATCTGAATGAAAAGATGGATGACCTTTTAGATGGGATCGATGAACAGTACGGCAAGGCTTTGTTTGATGAGTTGATAGTAAGATTAAAAAACACCGTTGTTGATTTTAACGAAGAGGTAAAGGGTATGACCAATCAATTAAAATCATCAACTGATAAAAGATCACAATTAATAGAAAAAATAAAATTATCTATTGATGATGATAGTGAAGAAGAAGCGATTGAAGAACCAGAAACTGAACCAGCTGCCCGTGAACTCACCGAGTGGGAAAAGCGTTTAGAATCTTTAGAAAATAATAGGTAGAAATCTCATGAGTATTAAAGATAAAATCATTTTTAGTATAATGTTTCTTTTGATTGCCGGCGGTGCATATATCCAGTTTAGCTATTTCCAGGCAATGGATCGAATGGCTATGATGGAGGCAGAACAAATCAAGCATGTAGATGAGGTAAACAAAGAATTTAGAGAGGATTTAAGAAAATTAAATTTACAATTCATAGGCCGCGGAAAACATCTACGAAAAGCTCAGGAAGATATTATTGCCAATACGGAGTTGATTCATTCTACAGCCGATTCATTGGGTGCCTTAATTGAAGAGGTTGCATTTAATTTAAGTGAACTAGATCGGGAAGTTCAAAAACATTTCAGATCAATTGAAGAGGAGATCAGTGATTTGAAAGACGATTTCAAAACCGAACGGAGAAAAAATTCACGGAAATTATCAGATATAGATCAATTGATCACTACCTTACAGAATGATCTAAAAGAAATTGAAAATTTAAGCCTCATTCAAAAGGAAAAGGCCAAAGCGAAAGCTGAATCTGAAAAGAATAAACAATAGTCTGTATTATATTTGAATGAAAATGTACTTGGTATGTGAGTCTTTAGATTCCTTCCCCATTTTTAACTTAAAGTAGTTCTTTATATCATATGAGTATAATCTTAAAAGTGTGTTGGTTATATCCAATAATTACTGAGAGAAAATTTACTATATAGAAAAAATTTGGGGTAGACTTCACAATGACCTCGGGACAAGGTGAACGTCTACCCCCTTCCACATACCAAAGGCACCAAACCAGCACCTTCATGCGGTAAAGTAATAGTTTAAGCCTGTAAAATGCAATCATTTTTTTAATTCCCAATTTCAATTAATTGGTAATAAGTGATGTGGAATGTGCCACAGCTCATTTGATATTTGTCTTATAAAGATGTATTATCTTATGGCGCATTAGAATATAGAATTTATAATAAAGGTCACATTATGCATTTTTTTTTATTACTTAGCTCTCATCCAGCTTTATGAGGAAATTTCCTTCTTAAAACGTAGTGTATAATGAGATGAAAATATTTTCTGTTAATAAGCTAATTTGGTTTTTAGGTCTCATCATATTTGGACTGTTGACTTGTGAGAGGCCAGCGATACCTGACCCCCAGATTGTTATTATTGAGCCATCGCTTTACGATACAATTGATTCTTCTTCCGTTACATTTATATGGGTGGCAAATGAAGACGCCAAGGAATTTAGCTATAGCCTTGATAATATCGTATGGAGCGATTGGTTTGAAGATACGACTCTCTCCCTGCACTATCTTAACGAAGGGGAACATACTATTTGGATTAATGCACGTTTTTCAGATATATATGAAAGTGATAACCCACTTGAAGTAACATTTGAAGTCGATGCCATACAAGGCCCTTCACTAAGGCTGTTCCCTCTTCTCCGAAAAGCAAATATTGGCGTAATGGATACTGTATATATCTTTGTTGAAGAGGTGGAACATGTCATGGCAACGGAATTGGAGATAGCCTATGATCCAGGTTCACTTGATCCAGACTCAATTCGCGTAATAGGAGATTCACTGTTTACCGGTTTTGGGAGTAAAGCCATTATGATTCAGGAGCATGACAGGGCACAGGGCCTCATTCATTTGAACTTGGGTGTAGCTGATGAAGAGGGCATCTCCGGCAGCGGTGCTGTGATTCTTATTGAATTTCTCCCAGTTATCCCAGACACATTCTTCTTTGATATATCCGGAGAAGCAACATTCAGAGATTCAAATAATGTGAACATAAATATCCTGAAGCAGGTTTCTGGTCGTGTTGAAGTGACAGAATGAACGCATTAATTAATATAATTTTAATCTTTGTATTGGCAATTCCACTATATGCTCAAGATGACAATGATGCTCCGGAGATCACAGGGCAGGATGAGTTATTCACTCCTGAAGAGACGCCTATTACAATAACCCTTGGTGATCTTTCTGTGGAGGATGTGGACAACACGTATCCGGATGACTTT
>DPYO01000067.1:11671-11828 GCA_003535775.1 Fidelibacterota bacterium
GGGTGACAACTATACCATTGAAGGAGGATCAGGGGGTAATGATAATTCTGAGACAAATCCATTTGAAGGATTAGTTATCCCCAACCCATCTTCAGGTGTATTCTTAGCCCAGGCAACCATAGATGGAACTCCTGCAGGAGAAGGGGACTGGTCAGCA
>DPYO01000045.1:0-5898 GCA_003535775.1 Fidelibacterota bacterium
TTTTTCTTCGCCATGTTAATCTCCTAATTATTTCCTTTATGCTCTTCCGTGAACTTGCTCTATAATATTTTCCTGAATAGCGTGTGGCACCTGTTGATGGTATGAAAATTCCATATGAAATACTGCTCTTCCCTGAGTCAAGGATCGCAAGTCGGTTGCATACCCAAACATCTGGCTCAAAGGTACACTCGCATTGATTGTCTGAGCATCTTTCCGTTGGTTCATTCCATCAACTTTACCTCTTCGAGAATTTATATCTCCCATCACTTCACCAAGATATTCTTCAGGAGTCACAACCTCAACCCTCATTATCGGTTCTTTCAGAACAGGGTCAGCTTTCCGGCAAGCATCTTTAATAGCCATTGATCCAGCTATCCTGAAAGCGATTTCAGATGAATCAACATCATGGTATGATCCATAAACCAGTTCTACCCGTATATCTTCAAGAGGATATCCTGCTAAAATACCCCCACTCAGACCTTCACGAATACCTTGATCTACAGAAGAGATAAATTCTCGAGGGATTGCACCCCCTACAATCTTATTCTCAAAATGATATCCCTTACCTGATTCATTCGGCTGAACATTTATAACAACATGACCGAATTGACCCCTGCCACCAGATTGCTTTACAAATTTTTTATCTATTTTTTCTACAGCTTTGGTGATTGCTTCAATATAAGCTACTTGCGGAGTTCCCACATTCGCCTGTACTTTGAATTCTCTAAAAAGACGTGCAATTAGAATTTCGAGATGAAGCTCCCCCATACCTGCAATGATCGTCTGTCCTGTTTTTTCATTAAATGATACCTGGAATGTCGGATCTTCCTCACTTAACTTTACTAATGCATTTGAAAGCACATCCTGATCGGCTTTACTTACTGGTTCAACGGACACCTCAATAACCGGTTCGGGAAAATCCATTGACTCTAATATAATTGGGGATTTCTCATCGCATAACGTATGCCCCGTATTAGCACGTTTCAGGCCAACAACTCCCACTATTTGACCTGCGGAGACTTCATTCAATTCTTCTCTTTTGTTCGCATGCATTTGTAATATTCGACTAATTCGTTCACGTTTACCAATATTGGGATTATACACATAGGACCCTTTTTTTAGGAAACCAGAATACACTCTTAAATAAGTCAACCTTCCTACATAAGGATCAGTCATGATTTTAAAAGCAAGAGCGCTAAATGGCGCTTTTTCATTTGCTTCTCTGGATAATTCAATATCCGAATTTTTTGGGTCAATTCCATTTACAGCGGGTATATCCAAAGGTGAGGGGAGAAAATCAATAACAGCATCGAGCAATCTTTGTATCCCTTTATTTTTAAATGCTGACCCACAAAAAGTGGGGGTGAACGTATTATCTAAACAACCTCTTCGCACGGCTGCTTTAATTTCATTTGCAGAAATCTCTTCATCTGCAAGGTACTTTTCCATCAAATGTTCGTCATAAGTAGCGGTTTCTTCGATAAGATGATGCCTCCACTTATTCGCCTCTTCCAGTAAATCGTTTGGAATGTCTCTATATTCAAACCGGACCCCCAAACTTGATTCATTATAAAGAATAGCTTTCATTGATAAAAGGTCAATGATACCATTAAACAGTTCACCGCTACCAATAGGAAGAGTTAACGGTAGTGGATTTGCTTTAAGTCGGGATCTCATCATCTCTATAACATGAAAAAAATCTGCACCAACCCTGTCCATTTTATTAACAAAAGCAATTCGAGGGACATCATATTTATCCGACTGTCGCCAGACTGTCTCACTTTGGGGTTCAACACCCCCAACAGCACAGAATACAGCGATTGCCCCATCAAGCACTCGCAAGGAACGTTCAACTTCAATAGTAAAATCTACATGACCAGGGGTATCAATAATATTAATTCGATGGTTTTCCCAGATGGCAGTTGTGGCAGCAGAAGTAATTGTAATACCACGCTCTTTCTCAAGATCCATCCAATCCATAGTTGCCCCACCCTCGTGAACTTCTCCTATTTGATGAGTACGACCAGTATAATAAAGCACACGTTCTGTTAGAGTTGTTTTACCGGCATCAATGTGAGCCATTATCCCAATATTACGGACTTGTCCAAGAGATATCTTTTTCATTATCTTCCTCGCCTCGGCCGTCCAAAATGTGCAAATGCCTTGTTCGCTTCTGCCATGCGGTGAGTATCATCTTTTTTCTTTACAGCTCCGCCTTCATTGTTAGCGGCAGAGATCAACTCTGCTGCTAACCTTTCTGCCATCGGTTTTCCACCACGACCTTTAGCAGAATCAATCAACCAATGGGATGCTAAAAAATACTGCCGATGTTTAGGGATTTCAATTGGCACCTGATATGTAGCGCCACCAATACGCTTTGATTTAACCTCTAATAAAGGAGAAGAGTTTTCTACAGCTTCATGGAATACTTCAAATCCTTTTGTTTTTGTTTTTTTCTGGATAATATTCATTGCTCCATAAAATATTTTTTCTGCGATCCCTTTTTTACCACGCTTCATTAAATAATTAACAAATTTTGCGATTTGCAAATCATTATAGACGGGATCAGGTAAAATTTTGCGTTTTTCTGGTCTTCTTCTTCTCATGATAATTAAGACTTGGGATTTTTTGCCCCATAACGGGAACGGCTTGTTTTCCGATCGGCAACCCCTGACGTGTCCAAGACTCCTCGGATTACATGATAACGAACCCCCGGAAGATCTTTTACACGGCCACCTTCGATCAGTACAATGGAGTGTTCTTGAAGATTATGCCCCTCTCCAGGAATATAGGCCGCTACTTCGATACCATTGGTCAATCGAACGCGGGCAACCTTTCTTAATGCAGAATTGGGTTTTTTTGGAGTTGTAGTATAGACTCGTGTACACACCCCTCTTTTCTGAGGATTCCCTTTTAAAGCCGGAGTTTTGTTTTTCTTAAAAACTCGGGCTCTTCCTTTTTTTACTAATTGGTTTATCGTCGGCATAGCAGTTCAATTAAAGCTAATAAAGGTATTCAATAACATATAAAAGAGTCAATTTATTTTTTTCCCTAAACACTTTTTTCTACTACCCCCAAAACAGGCTCTTTCGATCGATCTTTATCCTTGCCAACAAGAATATCTTGCAATTCCGGAAAACCAGTTCCAGCAGGAATAAGTCGACCTATTGTAACGTTTTCCTTCAAGCCACGAAGATAATCTGTTTTCCCGGAAGTAGCTGCATTTGTCAACACCCGTGTCGTTTCTTGAAAAGAGGCAGCAGATAAAAAACTTTCTGTATTTAGTGATGCCCGAGTAATACCCATTAACAGGGGTTCAAACATTGCCGGTTTTGGTTTCCGGGATTTAACGGATGTTTTACCTTCTTCTTTCAACTTACTATTAATCTCCCTTAATTCCATTTTATCGATTAAAGTTTCCTCTTCAAAGTCTGAATCGCCAGGTTTGGTAACTACTGCCATTTGAGAAAGCCTGTTATTTTCTTCAAAAAAGTCCCAACGATCCACTCGCTCAGATTCAAGAAGATCACTGTCTCCTGAATCAGTTACACAAACTTTTTTCATCATTTGACGAACGATAACTTCAATGTGTTTATCATTTATTCCTACCCCTTGCAAACGATATACCTCTTGTATTTCATTCACGAGATATTCCCTCACTGCATCAGCACCCAAAATATTCAAAATATCAACTGGAGAAGTTGCACCTTCACAAAGTGGAGTTCCTGCTGTGATGAAATCCCCTTCATGTACAATTACATGTTTGCCATAAGGAATATTATATGACTTATATTCCTGGTCAGTACCTTCAATCCGTATTTTCCGAATACCGCGCTTTATCCCCATAAATTTAACAGTTCCATTGATTTCAGTCACTACAGAAGGACTGGCCGGAATCCTTGCCTCAAATAATTCTGCCACCCTGGGCAATCCCCCAGTAATATCACGGGTTTTTCCAATATCCTTTTGAATTTTTACTATTGTTTGCCCTCGTGTAACCTTATTCCCCTCCGATACAACCAAAGTCGCTTTAACGGGTAAAATTGTTCCTCCCGATAATGTTTCACCTTTTTTATTTACAATTTCAACATGAGGACTCAAATTTCGATTCTTCGATTCCACAATTACCATTTGTTTTTTACCACTTTCAACCGCTTCTACTTGATAGGTTTCCTTCTCATAAAGATCTTTCAATTTAATATATCCTGTCTGCTGAGCAAGGATTATGTCTGTATAAGGGTCCCACTGAAAAAGAGTTGTATTTGGTTTTATATTTTCCCCTGCACCAACTAACACATTTGCACCATAGGGAATGTTATACTCTGACTTAATTTCGTCTTTTGATTTCTTTGGATCTGTAATAAAAATCTTCGCATGTCGAACCATACATTTTGTTACTTTTTTCCCAAGCTCGTCTTTTGTATCAGCTGAATCATAATTATCAGAAAATTTTACTCTGCCACCAATTTTTATTTTCATTTCTGATTTCTCAATAATTCGAGTCGCAGTACCACCAATATGAAAAGTCCTTAGTGTTAATTGAGTCCCAGGCTCTCCAATGCTTTGAGCTGCTTGAATTCCAACTGCTGTGCCAATATTAACTAGATTGTGAGTAGAAAGATTCCAGCCATAACATTTCGCACAAACTCCTCTATGTGTTTCACAAGTCAAAACAGATCTTATTCGAATGTTTTTTATTCCTTGTTCAGAAAATATTTTTGATTCCTTTTCATTCAGAACTGTTCCTTCTGAAATTATTACCTTACCCTCAACAATAAGATCATCTACAATAGTTCGACCCATAACCCGATCTGCTAAAGGTTCAATTATTTCCTCACCCTCTTTTAAATCAGAGATGAGAATTCCATTTATTGTTTTACAATCTTGCACAGTAATAACCACATCTTGGGCAACATCCACTAGTCGTCGTGTAAGATAACCTGCATCAGCTGTTTTTAGAGCAGTATCAGCAAGGCCTTTTCGAGCGCCATGGGTTGATATAAAGTACTCCATAACCGAAAGGCCTTCTTTGAAATTTGAAGTAATAGGAGATTCAATAATCTCTCCTTTTTCTCCAGTCATGGATTTTTTAGGCTTAGCCATGAGACCCCGCATACCTGCTAATTGCTTGATTTGGTCTTGACTTCCTCGTGCACCAGAATCTGCCATCATAAACACCGGATTAAACCCATCTCTATCTTTTGCAAGATCTTCCATCATTGATGCTGCAACACGGTTTGTAGCATGAGTCCATACATCAATCACTTTATTGTATCGTTCACCATCCGTCAGAATATGTTTATCAAATTTATTTTGTATTGTACCAACTTCTTTAAAAGCATTGTTAATTATTTCATCTTTTTTCCCAGGAATTAATATGTCGCTAATAGAAATGGAACTGCCACTTTTTGTCGACATTTCAAACCCAAGTTTCTTTAAATCATCCAAAAATATGACGGTTTTCTTATTTCCGGTTATTAAAAATATCTGATTGACAAGTATTCCCAATTTCTTACTTGTAATAATATCATCCACATATTCCATTTCATCTGGTAAAATGGAGTTAAAAATTATTCTACCAACCGTAGTATCTTTATACCACTTGCCTTTGTGACGTACATGTACAATAGCATGTAACCCTGCTGAATTATTCTCATAGGCAAGGAGTGTTTCAGAGAACGATCCAAAACTCTTTCCTTCCCCTTTTTCACCCTTCCTTGGACGGGTGAGATAATAGCAACCTAAAACCATGTCCTGAGAAGGGATTGCAATTGGTTTCCCATTTGCAGGATGAAGAATATTATGACTTGACAACATTAATATTCGCGCTTCCATTTGTGACTGCAAAGAAATTGGAATATGAACTGCCATCTGGTCTCCATCAAAATCTGCATTAAA
>DPYO01000045.1:6206-9388 GCA_003535775.1 Fidelibacterota bacterium
AAAATCTGCATTAAATGCAGCACAAACAAGAGGATGGACTCGAATTGCCTTTCCATCTACAAGAACAGGTTGAAATGCCTGAATTCCCAAACGATGTAAGGTGGGAGCTCGGTTTAGAAGAACTGGATGATCTTTTACCACAAATTCTAACACTTCATATACAATTGACTCGCGATTTTCTATCATGGTCCTAGCACTTCGTGGTGTCTGCGTGTACCCACGCTCCATAAGAGCCCTGAACATATGTGGTTTAAACAGTTCCAAAGCCATATTTTTAGGAAGTCCACATTCGTGGAGCTTCAGTTCAGGCCCTACGACAATTACCGACCGACCTGAATAGTCAACTCGTTTCCCTAAAAGATTTTGACGAAATCGGCCTTGTTTACCTCGTAACATATCCGAAATAGATTTTAAAGGACGGCGCGTCCCACTCCTGATTGCAGTTTTCCTTCGATTATTATCAAATAAAGCATCCACAGCCTCCTGCAACATTCGCTTTTCATTTCTAAGAATAACATCCGGTGCTTTTATATCCATTAGCTGTTTCAACCGATTATTACGAATAATAATTCTTCGATAAAGATCATTAAGATCACTGGCTGCAAATCTCCCACCTTCAAGAGGAACTAACGGCCGAAGTTCCGGTGGAATAACAGGTAATACAGAAATCACCATCCATTCCGGTTTATTCACATCTTTTTTGGAGTGATCATATAAAAACTCCTTAATGACCATAAGTCGCTTCAGCGCATCCTGTTTTTTCTGCTTGGATCGAGTGGATTTCACTATATCCAGTTGCTGTTGCCTTAACTCAGACATATTTAATCTCGCCAGCGCTTCTTTTGTTGCTTCCCCACCCATTGCGGCATAGAAATGATCCTCATTATCTTTTTCCTTATCTGAGACAGCAGAATATCCATATTCTTTTTCTAAGTCAAAATATTCTTCTTCACTTAGAGTCTCGAATGGCTGACGACCACTTTTTCCTGGATCAATAATCAGATAATTTTCATAATAGATAACCCGTTCTAATTCCCGTGTACTGAGACCCAATAAATAACTTAATTTGCTTGGAATAGATTTCAAATACCAAATATGAATAACAGGAACCGCCAAGGTGATGTGTCCCATTCTGTCTCGTCGAACTTTCTTTCGAGTGACTTCAACCCCACATCGATCGCAAATAATCCCTCTATACCTAATGCCTTTATACTTTCCACAGTGACATTCATAATCTTTCACTGGCCCGAATATTTTCTCACAAAACAGTCCATCTTTTTCTGGTTTATATGAACGATAATTTATTGTCTCCGGCTTGATTATTTCACCATAAGAGCGAGCTAAAATCATTTCCGGGGAAGTAAGATTAATAGTTATTGATGAATATTTTTTTTTGGTATCAATTGTCGTTTTTTGGATGTACGTCAAATCTAAACTCCCTTAGTTTAATTCTACATTTATACATAATCCTTGAAGCTCCTTAATAAGGACACTGAAGGATTCGGGTGAGCCTGGTTGCGGCATGTCTTCACCCCTTACGATGGAATTATACATTTTAGAACGACCATCCACATCATCCGATTTCACCGTTAATATCTCCTGCAAGAGATGGGCGGCACCATATGCTTCCAATGCCCACACTTCCATTTCGCCAAACCGCTGACCCCCAAACTGAGCTTTGCCACCCAGTGGTTGCTGTGTGATGAGAGAGTATGGACCGGTTGAACGGGCATGCATTTTATCATCAACCATATGATTGAGTTTCATCATATAAATATTTCCGACCGTAACGGGGTTTTCAAATGATTCACCAGTTCGGCCATCAATAAGCTTGGTTTTACCAGTAACAGAAAATCCTGCTTTCTCAAGTTCTGCTTCTACCTCCTCCGGAGTAGCACCATTAAATGCAGGTGTTTTGTATTTTATTCCGAGAGCCTCTCCAGCTCTCCCGAGCATTGTTTCGTAAAGTTGGCCTAAATTCATACGGGAGGGTACACCCAATGGACTCAGTATAATATCTAAAGGTGTGCCATCTTCCAGAAAAGGCATATCTTCTTCTGGGATTATTGCTGCGATGACACCTTTATTTCCATGTCTTCCTGCAACTTTATCCCCAATTTGAATTTTCCGTTTATTCGCAATAAATACCTTTGCTAACTTTAAAATACCCGGCTGAAGCTCATCACCAATTCTGAGATTAAATACTTCTTTTTCCAAGTGTTCTTCAATTTTTTTCCACTCTTTTCGGAAAGTTTTCCAAACAATTTTTATTTTTCTCCACTGATTTTTATTATCGATCCACTGTGTGTCCTGTACTAACTGTTCAAAGTCATACCCTTTTAATCTTTTTTCTGTTAACTTAGTCCCTTTTTTAATGATGGTTCGGTCATTAGTAATATCACGGATACCGAAAGAAACTTGATTTTTCAACAAACTGAATAGCACTGCGTCACGTGTTTGTTTTAAGCGCTTTTTGTCTTCACGTGCTTTTTGTTGGAAAGTATTAATCAAATTTCGCTCTTCTGCACGAGTTCGTTTTGCCCGTTTTTCAAACAACTTAGTCTTAATCACCACACCTTTAATACCTGGGGACGCCTTTTTAGATGAATCTTTCACATCACCAGCTTTTTCTCCAAAAATCGCACGAAGAAGCCTTTCTTCAGGAGTCGGATCTGTTTCTCCCTTTGGGGTTACCTTCCCAATCAAATGGTCACCTTCTTTTACTTTTGCACCTACCCGAATTATTCCATTTTCATTAAGATCTTTTGTCGCTTCTTCACTCACATTAGGAATTTCTGCAGTCAACTCTTCAGCGCCTCTCTTTGTATCTCGCACTTCTGTTTCAACTTCGTTTATATGTAAAGAAGTGAAAACATCATCTTTTACCAATCGATCACTTATAACAATTGCATCTTCAAAATTATAACCACGCCAAGGCATAAAAGCTACTCGAATATTTTGCCCCAAAGCTAATTCTCCTTTGTCTGTAGCTGTTCCATCAGTTAAAAGCTGCCCCTGCTTTACCCTATCACCTTCTTTTACAAGAGTTTTCTGATTTTGACAGGTATTTTGGTTTGAACGAATATATTTTCGAAGTGGGAGTTCAATTAAATTATCACCTTCAATCAAACTAAGAGAATCAGGCAAATCTGTTGTCTTAATGACAATCCGTTTTGCATCAG
>DPYO01000002.1:0-10000 GCA_003535775.1 Fidelibacterota bacterium
GGGACTCTTGTCCAAGAGGAATCCCCAGCAAGATTTTGCAAGGGTATACGCCGAAGTCCTCCAGCCCAGCTGGTTATCCAGATGTAATCGTCAGATATCGCTGCATCATATGTTACATTATTATTGGCAACAGTGATAGGAAGAGCCCGGAAATACTTATCAGCAAAATCAGCTAATGTATCGGTCTGATTATCTACGGGTTGAGAAAAATGAATCCAAGAAATTGTAGGATCCCGGGCATCTTCAGCAAAGTAAAATCCTGCTCCTACTGGTGTAACTCCGTCATCAGTTGCACCAGCAACTATTATAGAGCTATCGTTTACAGCAATAGCAGAAATCCCATCTGTTAAAAGCATGATCGTGTCGGGTTCTTCAATTGTTAGAGAATCCATCGCAAAAACAGATATCGAATCCTGCATCATAGCTAATCCCTGCCCTGTTCCCAGCCAGACTGTACTGTCTCCCTGAAGTTTAATTTCGGAAATAACATTGCTTGCGAGTTCATTAATTATTCCAGATGAGTCCAAATTTGTTTTTCGTAAAGAAACATTTGTTGGTACAAAATTCTGTCCAACAGACTTGGAAATAAAAAATATAATCCCAATTAATAAAACTGTTTTTTTCACTCAATTACCACAACTGTTTTCATGACAATTTCAGCATCTTCTCCAAAGAAATCCTTGGCATAAAAATAAGCATTATAAATTCCAATTGGATTATCAGATCCGATTGTGATTAACCTGGAAAAAATTCCATCGGCAGCGAACTCATCCCAGAGAAACATATTCTGATTGATGATACCGTCATCATATAACAGAATAGGATTGCCATTGTTTGAATAGGACAAATCTGGTTTCTGAAACATCATGTAACAAGTCTGTATATCAGACACACCATTGGCGTCAAATATTTGGACTTTAATTGTATCAACTAGTATATACGGATCCGGAGGTCGGGTCATCGTATCTGGGAAAGTTACTTGAACTATTATGGGTCGAATATTACCAAGCTGAAACGAATCCTCCAATGCAACCTGATTTTCCTTATAGTAGGCCTGAACATTCAAATATACAAGCCCTGTTGCTGAGCTATCGATGGGATTATCCAAAGTTAATTGAGTATTTGAGATTCTTCGGGAATATATTTTATCGCCAGCAATAATATCACCTTCTATTCCAGCATTATTCAGGGAAACTTTATCTGGAAATGAATTGACTTGAGCCCCATACCATAGTACCATAACCGAATCAAGCAAATTCCCTAGATAATCTGGTTGAACCTCCGCAGCAAAATAAAGTTTGTTTGCATATTGGAGAAATTCAAATTGGAGATTTTGTAAAGGATCAGCAGATTCTGGAGCCTCGGGCAGTTTAGAACAACCCCACAAGAGAAGTACAACCAGGGCGAAAACTGAAATTCTCATGGGACGAAGATAACAAAAGTACTGTTTTATTTCAATCATTGGTTTCTAAATTATAGATATAGTGCGTTAACAGGGTGCCCACTTGCCAAAGGCTCCTTGGTGAACAATTTGCTGGTACGTCCTGGTGCGTATGCCAGAAATTGACAGACCGATTAGGATACTCAAAATCAATTATATCCACAGCTGGTATCTGGGCTTTTTCCCATAAAGGTACATGATCATCATACACAGCATATCCCAACCAATTTTTAAAAGCAGGCAAACGCAGAGTTTCAGCCTGCTTCCAAAGTGCTTTCACTAATTCAGAGTTTTGGCGGTATGAGTTTCGTTCGATAGAAATATTTAAATCGATATCGCCAACCATATCTAGAATAATCCCGTTCTCAGGTGTAGAGAATGGTAAATTATCAGCGAAGTATGAAGAGCCCATTGCATAACTTTTTGGGTCACCCTCCTTCCCCAAATCTTCACCATCAAAAAAGATGATAGTTACAGCAATTGGCGGCGGGCTTTCATGAAATAATCTGGCAAGTTCTAAGAGAACTGCAACTCCGCTTGCACCGTCATTCGCTCCCAGAATTGGGTCCTGCCTAAGTTCCGGATTTAGATCTCTGTCAGCCCATGGTCGCGTATCCCAGTGAGCCCCCAGAAGTGTATGGTGATTTGATTCCTGTTGAAAACGGCCAATAATGTTAACAAGATCAAATGTGTCCTTATCCACAGTCACTTGAAACGGCTGGGTAAACACCGTATCTGCAAAATTGTCTAAGGTTTCTATAAGATAATTACGGCAGGATTTATATCCTTCGGAACCGGGGTTGCGCGGACCAAAAGAACACTGTTTTTCTAAAAATTGAAAAGAATTATCTCCAGAGAAATTGGTCACCCCAGATTTGCAGGCAGCAAGAGTCATCATTGCGGGCAGTAGAAACATAAGGTGCTCGGTTAAAGTGATAAGCCGGGAAATAAAGGACTTAAAATATCCATCCTTATTTTTTAATTTTGGTCTCAAATATTTCTACCCACTGATTGCAATATTGATGTCAAAACCAAAATCTCTGTCGATTTTTCTTCCAGTTATTTTTGAATTACTTTCACGATATTCATAAATAATTCCGCCTGTCACATTCCTGCTGAAAGAGTAGGATATCCTCATTCCTGTTTTCCAGCCTGAAGTAAAAGCCTGCTGTGTAAGATCAACATTGTTCCCCGATGCAAATGTCTCATTTTCATTCATATCAAAATTTAAGGTAAAATTCATATTATTCTCCACATTCCAATCATCCATAAGTGGCAATGGAATAGTAAACCCGCCTTTGTGACTGTAGCTTGTGCTGGCACTCCAGGTTTTTTCAACCTTAAGCGACAACCCCGATGGTTTTATATCCAATGATCTATTGTAATTACTGCGAATATTCAATGATATACCTTTATTCAATGACATAGTAATTCCGAGTAATGGAGAAAATCCTGCATTGAGTTTTCCTTGTTTTTCATACTCTTTATAATCAGATATAAATGTACTTAAGTTTGCAAAACTGAGATCAGGGATATCCTGACCTTCAAATTGCCAGGAACGCGTCTCTTTACCACTGAACGCATGTTCGAGTGATACCGTTTTAGCAATTTTTCTGATCAGAGGGAGTTTTTCAAGACCGCTTATGCGCATACTCCATCCAACGAAAGGAAATCCCTGATCCATTTTTTCCCCAAAAGCTAAATAATCCCTTGAAATTGATCGCTGCTCCACCCCTGACCCACTGATTGTTGTAGATATATTTTCTGAAAAATTAAGGCTGAGAGTAGCTTTCTTCGTCAATTTCAATCCTGACCGAAAAGTGATATCCTGCTTATGATCCCGATTCCCTGTATTCGTCCCAACATTTTCAGCATTGGATAACCCATGATCAGGCAGCCAGCCAAACTTATAGCCAGTTGGAACTGTGCCAAGAATTCCATTGCCAGTTCTGTTTAAGTTTTCTGTATATCCAAAACTGATGGGATCAATCCTTCCAATCATCCCATGTAAAAATGTTAAAACAAAATTCCCTTCTTTATTGGATTCTTCCTCTTTGTCGGAATTATCATCTGAACGTCCTCTTTGTCGCCCTCTGGAACCGGAGCTCCCTTTTGACTTAGGGGGTTTATACACCAGTTCAAAAATTGTTGATGGAGAAATTGAAATATTTGATGTAAATCGAAGCTGAACACCGATATTTGCCATGTCGTTTGCCCGGTCAAAATCCCACCGGTAACCAGCGGAGTAATTAAAACTTGGTTTAAGCCAGGTAAACAGTTCAGGGGAAAAAGAAGTGGTCAAATTTTCCGTCACATTAGTCACTACTCCTGGATCCATCTCTTTAATGGCCATCCATATGTATCCTCTGTAATTATCCATGTCACTCTTGGCTGTCTGATTGTATTTCATTGTTAGCTTGTTCAGAAGTTTGTAATCCAAGCCAAAAGATCTGTTGAGCCCCAGGTTATAATCATCCGGAGATTTTGTACCTGAACGTGTATATTTTTGCACCAGTTTCTCACTGAAATCAACACTTGTATTTACAGAACTTGGTGCGTAATACAGTTGAATTTCACTTATTTTCGCACCAAGCCACGGCAAGAAATGTAACCATTTCAAAGGATGGAAATAATTGTTCCTACCAAAAGACAAAGCATAACTTAATCTTCCAGAATAGGATTCATGCAGTTCTTCAGCCATGATTTCATTGGACTTTTTGGTTCTGGATGCACTAAAATTACTCTTCAAAGCATCCAACGTATACTTTATCAGTTTATTATCGGATTTCCCTGCCTTGGAAACAGATGTGCTCAAACTGACCACTTCAGATTTTGTAAGGATGGAATCTGGAGGTGCATCTGAATCGACCAAAACATCCGTCCCCGGAAAATATTTTGGACGGTTTACAGTATTGGAATAAGAACCATTCAAAGGAATACTGATCCCCAAGAATTTTGGTAACAGTTTCTGCAGTTGAAGTGTAGCATTCAGGCGTAAATCTTCACTTGTGCTATTTGATCCCAATCTCTGCTGAAGTACATGAAAATCTGCGTCCTTCCTGCTATAAGATAAAGTAGTATTTCCAAGATCAGCTAGATTAAATTTGGACTGAACCCTCATAGCAATTCCTTTGTCTTTTTTTACACCGCTCAAACGAAGTTCATCAATCCAAACCTCTCCAGAAATCGGATTATCGGAAACATTGGTTATCCCTACAGTAAAATACTGAATCCTTGATAAAGAGGGCGAACCTTGGAGCATAATTTCCTTCCCTGTAAGTAAACCGTCTTCACCTGTGAAGAAATATTTCCGGATCCCAGCAGAATCCTGGAAAACATCTGTAGGGCGGAACTTTTGTAAATTTTCCTCCGATTGAAGTTTTAATTTGGTGAGCCAACTCAAGTCAAGATCAATTGAATTTCGACCTTCTTCTTCATCCCAGCCTTCGAACACTGGTTGAGTGATTTCGTAATAATCATCTCCCAATCCAAAACGAAGGAAGAAATAGATGTCCGTATCTACATCTGTAATACGCCCCAAACTTGTACCATACATATACATTTTCATCCGATCATAAATCAGGTAACTATTTCCACTATTTGTATAAAGGGTTTTTTTTGCAGCTGCTTTATATCCACCTTCAAGATTTGAAAATTTCAATACCAGAGATTGTTCTTTGGACTGTATTTCATTAATTGGATCATATTCACCTCTCACTCCTTTTGGAGGGATATAATCTGCATTATCTTCGGTGTTAACAATTGCAATGGAAAAAATGCTGTCGGCTCCAGTTTGATTGAAAGTTGAGGAAGACTCTGGGCCAATTCCCAACTCTTGCCATTCATTACCAACAAGTTCCATTTTCGCAATCTGAAGCGTGCTGCTTTCCTCCACTTCAGTCCAGACTAAGCGAAGGGAACGAATTTCATTCCACTCAACATCATTTATCTTCTCAAAATGACTCAGAGGAATGCGATAAAGTCTCCAACCAGTATTCATACCATCTTTTTCAGTTTCACCTGCAAGATAATCTTCTTCTTCTTCGGTGAATACCTCAGGATCTAAATGAAAACTCTTTGTAAAATAGGCATTTGTTTTATCAAGAAACCCGGATCGGTCCAAATCTTCCGTATCAGGATATTTTCCGCCTTCCTGGATTTTGGTCCCTGTTCCATTTCCTTCCGTACCATTCACCTGTGAATAGTCGGTACTTCCTTCAGAATAACTCCAATTATCTCCATTCATATCCCCTTCTGCCTCTGCATCAATATCCTCATCAATTTCGCCATCACCATCGTCATCTACTCCATTTAATAACTCTTCATCAATTTCTCCATCACCATCATCATCTGATTCAAGGCAACCTCCTATTCCATCCTCAAATTCATCAGGACATCCATCCACTCCAACGTCTTCATGATCCTCAAGAAAACCATTTCCCAAGGTTAGTCCCGCTTCCGGAATATCTTCCGTGTCCAGAATGCCGTTTCCATTCTTGTCCTCGCTGATTTTACCTAAATCTACTGTTAATTTCCCTTCTGTTCCTTTTAACCAAATTTCAAAAAATTTACTTTGGGTCTGGTCATAATCCCCTGAATAAAAAGAAGATGTTATCCCTGACCATAACAAAGTACCTGGAACATAGTCCTCATCCTGATGTGATTTGGGCTGATGATGGATAACTAAAATATCCGTCTTTTCATTATGGGCCAGTTGAGAAGTAGATTGATTGGGCCAAACGTCTTTCGTCCATACCTGTTCAAATGGATTGTACCAGTACATCCTGGCCCGATACCGCTGAGGCCAGGACTTTGTTAAATCAGATGAATCCAAAGGAGCAGAAGATTCCTTCCACTGTCGGCGCTGTACGGGAATATAGGTGGTACGTTTTGCTCCTTCAAAATCATCAATAAAAGCAACACCATTTGGATCTCCTGTTTCCGCATTGTTCACTGGGTTCGGATTTGGAAGGACCTGTGCAAATTCTCCTTCCACTGAGAAAGTGGATAATTTCTCTGTTTCGATGATGGGAAGTTTATCCAAAATACGAGTCAAACCATCCAAATCAAATTCAAACCGGCCATTTAAATCCCAAATAAAATTCCGAGTTGGTTCGTATCCTACCTCTATTTTTTCATTTATAACTGATTGATCGTAGTACAATGCTGTAGCACCAAGGAAGGAATTATCACCAAAATCCATTTGAGCCCTGGCGCCAAGTATCACTTTCTTATCAAAGGAAACCAATTCATGTTTATCGTAGAGAACCCTTATGCTGGCATTGGGATCTGCGCTGGTTTCTCCAAGCACAATTGTGCCGGAAAAATAATCAATTTGGTAATCTATACCTCTCGTAAGTGGAATTCCGTTCAAAAGGACTTCCTCACTTCCTTCCACCAGCATAAATCCCAGGTTAATTGTAGAACTCTGGTTGGAATAATCTGATTCAATGGTAAAACGACTGTCCCCATTATAATCCGTGCTGATGGTGGATGTGTACATTTTCCCTTCCCCCAATACCTCTGACAAGATTTCGTTCATATTTCCACCAAAAAGAGAATCTTCCGACACAAAAGGCAGCAAAGCGGGAAAATGTAATTCACCAGCAATTAAATTCACAATATTGGGATTATTCATATCAATAATTTCGTCCGGTTGTCTTGAACCATTCTGGTTGAGACTGTCCAGTCCAAACCGGTTTAAATAAGGGATTCCCAGCGGATCCCTATCACTGGGAGGCGTAAGACGGTCATTGACAATTCGTACTGCAAATCCTTCCTGATTGATATTGGTCGTTCCAAGGTAATACACATTCTTGAACATGAGGTCCCAGGTGGGATGATTTGGGTGTGGAGATTGGGGTTTGATCATTTTCAGTGATAAGGTGCTGTCATTTAGAGAAACGCCATGCCCAATAGTCATAACTGTATCTTCACTAATCCGATCTGTCAATACATAATGACATCCCAAAATTTCATCGAGACTCCGAGTCCGTAATCTGATATAACCCAAGTCCTCGCTTATGGAGTAATCAATATCCCGCTCCAGTCTAAGAAAATTTCCATCTTTATTTTTATCCTCTTCAAAACCGGGGTCAGAAGGGTCAATATGAGCGACACCTATATCTGCTCCAGGGTTATTTGTCATATCCAATTTGTACAATTCAAAACTCGTCACCTTGAGGTTGCCTATCCTGTGCAGTCCATTAGTAAGAGGAAAAAATGATGGTTGAATGACATTTTGGACTGTGTCCGGTGTTCCATTTCGGAACCATTCATGTATGAAAAAATACTGGTTTTTCACATAATCGTAGTCCTTAATTTTCTGAGTCTGAGATTGAGATCCTCCTGCCCATTCCTGCTGTTCTTTCTTAGTCTGTTCAATGGAAGCAATTGTTGTAATGTCTATTGGACCAAACTGTGAAATGGCCTTGAGCCCATACAAACCTTTATTTGTACCAGAAAAAGTGACATATTGTGTAGAGGGGAGAGAGAGGGAAATATTTCCTGCTTCCATTTTTTGAAGAATATCGTCCTCTGCCCCCTCATAACTGATTCGAATGTTGTTTTCAAAATCAAAATCCCGTTCGGAATCCTGGTCCATAAAAACACTAACCCTGTCCCCGACTTTTCCTTCAATATTAAAATTCTGTTTTTGATCAAATTCAATATGCGTGCTTTGAGTTTCGTTTATACTTGACCGTACTAACTCCTGATCCTGAAAAACCATTTTACCGGAGATATTCACATTACCCCGAACTCGAAGAGAAGCCCTACCCAATTTCCCAAGTTCTACCCCTACAACTTCAAGAGTTTGGCTCTTTCGTCCGGAGTCACGACCACGGCTCCCCGCCCCGCCCAGGGATACGGTTTCAATAAATTTCAAATGGCGGTTGATGTACATATTTTTCCTAAAATACCATTCTACAGGTGCAGAAAAGGGGACTCTGATAATCTCTCCATCCAGTGTTTCCGTAAAAGTGATGTATGACCAGTCAGAATCAATTGTAACGGTTACATTTCGTTTACCGTAATTATCATTGAGAAGACCAATTGGATGATACAGTGTGTCACTTGACCATCCAATAGGTCGGGGTATCTCTGGAAAAGGATTCACGACCAGCGGTGAAATAGGATGATAACTTGGGGATAGGCTATAAACAGAATCAGCTATCTGCCCCTGCAGAATAAAATTGTTCCCCAGAGTCATTATGAAAAAAACAATGACCAACCGCCCTTTTTTCAAAGGTATTCTCCTTATCTTTACTATCGGTTTTCTATTGCCCTGCACTTATCGCAGGGAATCTATTAGCAGTTGGTCTAAATAGTATTCCTTATGTTATTGATTGATCTGAAATATATTCTCTCAGGAGTATACGAAACTTTTTCATTGCAAGTCCACGATGACTAATTCTATTCTTTTCACCGATAGAAAGCTCAGAAAATGTTTTTTCCAGCTCCGGAACAAAAAATACAGGATCATATCCAAACCCGTTTTTCCCTTTCGCAGATTCTCCTATTATTCCTTTTATTGTTCCTTCTGTCCAGAGTTCCCGATCTTTATCAACAAATGAGATAACCGTCCGAAATTGTGCCTTGCGGTTTTCCAAAGGGATATTCTCCATTTCAGCAAGTAATTTATTCACATTATCCTCATAAGTGACATCTTCTCCAGCATAGCGGGCAGAATAAATACCAGGAGCTCCATTCAATGCTTCAACTTCCAAGCCCGTATCATCGGCAATAACAGGCAATTGTGTAAGGTTATGAACAGTTTTGGCCTTGATCATAGAATTCTCCTGCAGAGTTTGCCCCACCTCCTCAATCTCTCCAATAAAGGGAAAATTGTTTAGGGAAAGAATTTTTACCGTAAATTCTGAGAGAGCCTCTTGTAGCTCTTCTCTCTTATCCCTATTCTGGGTAGCAAGGACAATTGCCTGAATTTCCTTCATAACAAAAAGATAGGGGAAATATCATCCAGAAACAAGCAATTTTACCCATGCTTCACACGGTGATTTCAACCAATTTCATCATAATTAGCCTATGTCTTTTCCCTATATAACATTCATTCTTCACTTTAAATTGTAGCCACATGAATTAATGAAGGATTAATAACAATGTCAGAAAATATTATACCGCTTGAAAAACCAACCATAGAATCCATTTACAAACAGGGATTTCAAACCATGCTGGATCAAATAGTTGTCATTATTGCCAATTCAGTAATCTTTCTCATTGCCTGCGCTGTATTGGGCATAACCATAATTGGTATTATTGCTATCCCTGCAGTTATCGGAGGTTTTACAGAGTCTTTGATTCGTGCTGCCCGGGGGAATAAAGTAGAAATTGGAGATTTCTTCAAGGCTGGTTTCAACAAGTTTGGAACGTTGTTAGGAGCCGGAATATTATTTATGTTAGGAGTTGGAATAGGGCTGATATGCCTAATTATCCCGGGAATATATTTGATGGTTCGATGGTTCTTTGTATCCTATCTGATCGTTGATAAGGGTGTAGGAGTTTCTGAAGCTTTTGAAAAATCCGGTGAAATGGTTTCAAATA
>DPYO01000002.1:10305-10563 GCA_003535775.1 Fidelibacterota bacterium
CGGTGAAATGGTTTCAAATATATTCTGGGAAGTGCTGGCTGTTTTCATTATTAATGCAGTCATCGAATCAATTGGATGTTCGATTGGAGTTGGAGCAATTCTAACAACACCTTTTATACTGCTTGTTTCTGCTCATTACTATTTGGGACTATCAAAGGAAGAAACAGTTCAGCCTACTCTAGAAGAACAGGACGATGCGAAAAATGAATCGGAATGAGATTACATTTAACCTATAATCATTTCCAGTGTCTAACTAGG
>DPYO01000064.1:0-1829 GCA_003535775.1 Fidelibacterota bacterium
CGGGGATCTGAATTTACAATGTCAATTAATCTCTGGATTGAATCTTTTCCATCGCCGGTTACATGTCCCGGAACCCGTTTCGCAACAGCGATGAGCTTTCCATTCACAACCAGCATGCGATGATCTAATCCGGTGATAAAGCTTTCCACCAGTACACCTTTTGATGAACCGCGTTCACGGGCAATTTTAAAAGCGGATTGTACTTGTTCGTTTTCGGTCAAATTGATGGAGACGCCCCGCCCGTGGTTTGCGTTTAATGGTTTTACAACCACGGGGTAACCGATCCGGTTGGCCATGCGCACAGCTTCTTTTTTATTATAGACAAGTTTCTGGATGGGAACAGGCAAACCCAGATCATTTAAAAGTGAATTTGTATCGTCTTTATCGCTGGCTATCTCAACAGAAATATGCCTGGTTTCGTTTGTGACTGTAGCCTGGATCCGTTTTTGATATTTTCCCTGGCCAAATTGCACTAGGCTGTACTGGTTCAAGCGCATGGCGGGGATATCCCGTTCCCTGGCAGCTTTGACTAATGATGCTGTGCTGGGGCCAAATTCAAAACGCTGGGCAAAGCGGATAAAATCGTCACGTTCTTTCTCAAAATTGAAATCGGGATCAATATCCTCCATCTGATCTTTCAAATCCTGGGGTAAAAGATCCTGCAATAACTGTCGCGCCAATCTGCCTGATTCCAGGCCTACATCACGCTGCAAATACTGGAAGACCATATTGTACTGGCCTTTGATATCTGTTGAACGGGTTTTTCCAAAGGTTACTTCTGAACCGGCAATATTCTGTAATTCAATGGCAACATGTTCCATGACGTGACCCAGCCATGTACCCTCTTTCTCCTTTAATCGCCTCACGAAACCTCCGGGTGTTTGATAAGAGCAGCCATGCTCCTCCAGTCCGGGGAGAAGAACTAAAAGAGTATCAATAAATTTATTTCCAAGTTTTACGGTAGGCCAGTCCTCTAGGATTCCCAAATCCAAAATATGGCGTATGACCGGGAAACGGGCGTACCTGTTGGGTCCTACATAAACGTTTGTTGAAATTATATTCATATCCTGCTCCGATTTTAACAGTTATTTATTAAATATCTGTGTTACCGGATCAGAGTCGAAAACAGTGGCAGTATGTGTATTGAGGTTATATTTTGAACCGGAAGCAAGGATGTGTAGCCTTATATCCGTAATATTGATGGCATCATTTCGGGCTGCGGTACTTACAGAAGTTGCGTTCATTTTGCTTGGATCAACCACCGTAACTGCCCCGCTTCCTTCCACAGAAAACGTGTTGTCATGATCAATAAAAATAGCAGTATTTTCATCAATTCCCACACCAGTTAGAAAAGGGCTGTAGGCAATGGCTGCTAGCAGTCTTCCAAGCCGGTTACGCTGGCGGAAGTGCTGATCAATTACAATGCTGTTCGTCAAGCCAAGCCCGGGACTTAATGAAACACTTCTCGGTGTAGGTGTGCTCCCGCTCCGACCTCCGGAAATCATGTGTTCCGGCATGATGGCAGCCCCGGCTGATGTACCCGCCACGTGAACCCCGTCTGCATTCAACTTGCGGATGACTTTTGCCACCGGAGTTCCCCCCAAAATTGTAGATAATCGTAATTGATTCCCACCTGAAATGAAAACACCTGTTGATTTCCTTAAGTTGGAGAGGTAGTCTTCTCTGCTGCAGTCACTTCTTTTTTTAATATCAATACTAAATACATCTGAAGCTCCCATTTCTGTAAACAGGCTGGTAAAAATTTCGCCGTTATCTTCTAACTTAGTCGCTGTTGGAATGACAGTAATAATAGCTCTGTCTCCACCGCA
>DPYO01000064.1:2155-2699 GCA_003535775.1 Fidelibacterota bacterium
AGTTTTACAAAATTCTCAAGAATCGCAGGTTCTTTCCGTTTACTAACAGCACCTCCAATTGGGATTATATATCCCCTGTCAACATCTGTATTTCCTCGTGATGGTGTCATCTGCTTCTTTCTACTTAATTAAGAATAATTACCAATAATAATGTACGATTTATAACTGAACAAAAACGGTTCAAAAAAAGCCGAGGAACATACAAAAAAAATTCTCAGAACTCACGTTAAATAGTTAATGAGATGACCAGCCCCCATTGTTTGTACTAGTATTAAAGTTAGTATTCTAAATTAATATTTTGGATGTCAGAATAAACAGCTTCCGGAGCCAGAGGTCTGTATCCCGAACTGCTGTGAGGTCTTACCTGTTTGTATTCTTTTCTCCATCTTTCTATTAAAACCTTAGCTTCAAAAAGAGTATCGAATATCTCTATGTTTAACAACTCATATCTCAACTTTCCGTTAAATGATTCATTATATCGATTCTTTGGACTTAGTACAAAAAAGTTGAGATGGGGTAGATTGAAGAGATGGCTAAGGAACTC
>DPYO01000064.1:3100-3321 GCA_003535775.1 Fidelibacterota bacterium
ATATATTAGTTGTGTAAATGGGAAATTAGTGTACATTCGCTACCCTTTTAAAAGAGGGGAGGAGGTGTGAAGACTATCCACCTTAGTAGTAAGAAATGTTAATTAAAGTTAAGGAAAATAATAATGAGTGAAGTAACAGAAGGAACAGTTAAGTGGTTTAATGATTCAAAAGGATTTGGATTTATAACGCCATCAGACGGTGGAAAAGACTTATTTGTTCA
>DPYO01000227.1:0-3316 GCA_003535775.1 Fidelibacterota bacterium
ACCAATGCCATCGGCTAACCAGGAAACATTCCTTTCACCATATTCCACACCATTCCCTAACAACGTCATAGTCATTATACGTGTCACCCGGAAACAGGGATACGTTGTGCCAGCGATACTAATTGTATCTGTATTTACTGCGTAGGATTCTTCGATATGATAGTCACCAAATTGTGTCACCATTGTGGTATCCGTCTCAACCAGTTCTCCATCCCGCAAATTATTCCCAACTGAATAAAAAAGAATATCCCCCTGGGCAAATGTTTCATACCAGAATTTGTTTTCCTCATCAGTAAAAGCCAGGGGACTGCCATTAATTATATCATCAATATTATCATGATACCCATAATGTTTAAAATAACTGGGATGGATCAATTGATATATGTGTCCTTCCGATTCACCCTGTCTGAAAAAATGATAGTCATATTCGCGAATATCCGCAGAAGTTGCAGGATCAATACCATTCCATTCGGCTTTTGCAATGTTATAGGAATTACTGGTCATGAATTCTTCATCGGTAACTGTAATGATTTTATTCGTATAAAGTGTGATGACACTATCGATATCTTCGATTTCCCTCGTTACGGTATCGGTGATGGTGATTTCTTTAATTAAATCCCTGTATACGATCCCGAATCTTGTCAAAAGCGAATCGCCTGGATAGATATTCAGCAATTTCCTGGGCTCATTCAAATCAGGATAATTATCATAAGACACAAGAAAATTAGCCGGTCTTTCATCCTCCCTGAATTTCAACAGCTCATCATCAGAACCTTCATCATAATCAGTATCATTATTTTTATCTATAAATTCCTCAGCAAAATCGTATTTGTTATTTCCACGATCAATAAATTCCTTCACGCCATTTATTACATCAGTAGAATCCCCATCACCGTTTATATCATTCAACTTTTCTTCCGCCTCATCCCAAATCCCGTTGCAGTTTCTATCTTCAAGGGGCTCATCACCTGTAAAGGTAAAATCCCCATTTTTATCAAAATACACCTCAGCCTCATCCCATAATCCGTTCCCACGATCACAAAATTTAGTAGTATCATTAATTTCTATAAATACGGTACTGTCAGGGCAGCTTGAAGCATCCAAAACAGTTTCTTCACCAAGATCCCAGCTTCCGTTACAATTACAATCGGTATTTTCCTTAAAAACCAGGGAATCTAACCCAAATATTTTCTGGGTAAACTCAAAATAGTGTACCATAACTGTATCACGGGAACTCATTGATTCAGATCGCTCAGCTCTTTCATAACGATCAATAAACATAATACCTTCAGCAGTTGTATCAGCAGTATCAACTACAGCCTCCTGATAAAGTGAATCCAGGATATCAACGAACGCGGAATCATATGCAACAGATGGCTGTACATTTGTGGAAGCAAGATATCGTTCATAACCATAGTCCCAGTTCAATCCATTTATATTTGTTAATTTTTCTGAGTTAAAGGTTACCTTATTATCATTTGTAACAGAATTTTTTCTTAAGGAATCTATGGGAGTTAAATCAGCATATCCAGAGTCAGCAATCATCTCAGGTGTAATAACTTCATAACCGGTTAAATTTGATTCCCCGTTTTCCAATGTATAAGCTGCATACGACCTAAAATTTAATGTGTCTTCCTCTGGGTCAAAAAGATCAGGATTATTTACAGAATTGGCATCGTAGCGATTGTATTTAATATTAAATCCATTCGCAAAATTAAAAAAATACCCACTGAAAGAACCAACATCTCCCATATCGGGATCATTAAGAGTACTTTTCAAAGGAATAGTTTCATCCTCCTGCTCAACAGGCTCTTCGCAGCCCCAATAGACCAGCGCCACTGTAATCAAAAGAGACAGGAGTTTATTATAGTTTTTCATCTATAAAGCGGGTTTTATTCGTAACCTGATAAAGGCGGAAATTTAATTTCAATTAAAATCTTTTATCTAACACTTTTTCAAATTATTTGACAAAAACTGAATCAGCAGAATATTGATTATCTTCGGGTGTACGTTATTTTTTCCTGCCATTAAGAATTTTATCAATCAAACCATATTTTTTGGCCTCTTCAGCGTTCAAAAAATAATTCCGATCTGTGTCCTTCTCAATTTTTCTTACGGTTTTCTTTGTACAGGCACTTAAAATCAGGTTGATTCTATTGCGTAAACGAAGGATTTCATCTGCCTGAATCTTGATATCGCTGGCCTGCCCTTCCACACCACCAAGAGGTTGATGTATCATTATCCGGGAATTTGGCAAAGCTGAACGTTTTCCCCGGGCTCCTCCTGCAAGTAACAGAGCTCCCATACTGGAGGCCTGTCCAATGCAAATTGTTGACACAGCAGGTTTGATGAAATTCATTGTATCAAAAATCGCTAATCCGGCAGTAACAAAACCACCTGGTGAATTTATATACAGGTGAATATCTTTTTCAGAATTTTCCGCTTCCAAATATAATAATTGAGCAATAATCAAAGAAGCGACATTATCATCAATGGAAGTGCTCAGAAAAATAATCCTTTCTTTCAATAAACGGGAATAAATATCAAATGCACGTTCAGATCGGCCCGACTTTTCCACCACCATAGGGATTAACTGAGACATTGGGGGGTTACTCATGAGTTTTTGCCTGCAATTCCTGCTGGGCACGTATATCTTTTGTTTCCACTGTTACCTCTTTAACTTTGGTAAATTCCTGTATAACTGCTAATACCTTTTTCTCCATAAGATCATCCTCTATCCGGGTGCGGTTGCTGGGTTTTTTATAGAATTTTTCCGCTTCCTTTTTGTTCGAGGAATGATCAATTATTTGGTTAATTTCTTTTTTCAGACTGCTCTTTGTTACTTCCAGATTATGGGATTGAATGATAGCTTTCCTGACAAGATACCACTTTAAGTTTCGTTCAGTCATTGGTTTATAGGTCTCCCTAATCTTCGCTTCATCAACTTCCACATTATCATTCTTTTTCTTCACATCTTCCAAAATTTTGTTCATGTAGAATTCAAGCATGGAAGGAGGACAATCTATCTCAACTTTTTCAATGAGGGCATCTGACAATTGCCGTTCAAATAACTCGTCAGAACGGCGAGAATAACTTTGGTCAATCTGTTTCTTGATTTTTTGTCTCAATTCCGTTTCAGACTCTACATCAGGATCCAATTTTTTGATAAAATCTCCATTGATTTCTGGCAATAATTGTCTTTCAATATTTATAACATTTACTGTGAAAGTGGACTCTTTTCCATTCTCATCGGGGAATATTACCCAGGTTGAATCCCCGGTTTTTACACCTTCAAGATTTTTCTGGTTCTCACCGG
>DPYO01000227.1:3651-5604 GCA_003535775.1 Fidelibacterota bacterium
AAACATACCGTCCCCGATTTTCAGATAGCGTTTTTCAACCTTTTCACCAATAATGGGAACACTGGAATCATCCAGCATCTGCAAATCTGCCAGAACGTAATCACCGCACTTGGCACCATCCTCTACAGTTACGACTTCCGCATTGGCTTTGCGAATATCATCAATCGCCAGATCTATATCCTCTTCATCAGTAATGTAACTATGCTTTTGGACTTCTAACTTACATTTTTTCAAGTTAGGCAGGGTCACTTCCGGTTCCACTTCAAATGCCGCCTTAAATGAAAAATGCTCACCATATTTAAATTCCAGATTATTCACATCTGCCTGGTTTACAGGGATAAGTTCCTTTTTCTGGAGCGCTTTGACATAAAATTTCCTAAACGATTCCTCCACAAAATCGGCTTCAATAGCAGGAAGAAATTGGGTCATTAACACTTGCTTCGGAACTTTTCCGGGGCGAAAACCTGGGAGTTTGGCTTTCTTTCTGAATTTCCCTACGGTTTTATCAAAATCCTCAGATAACTCTTTCCAGGGGATATCAATAATTAACTCTCTTGAAAAAGAATTCAATTCGTTGATTTCAATATTCATAATTTATTTCTATTCATAGGAAAAATAGGGCAGAAATATACATTACATAAGTATTATTCATTAAACTTTTATCCCATTTTGGTGTTTAAAAATTTTATTATTAATATACCAGCCTTCAGGTGAACCTGGCCTGGACATAACTTTCTAAGTTATACCAAAATCTCTAATAGGGAGAGCACCCTTGTGGATATAACAGATTCCTGCCATTGGAGATAACATGATAAAGATCAGGATGATTGAAATGTGATATAGATCACAAAAAGGTGACTCTGTCGGATAGAATAATAAAAAAAGCCCCTCCAAAAACTGAAGGGGCTTTTTATTAAGACTGGGAAGTCTATAAGTTTAATACATACCACCCATTCCACCCATATCACCACCTCCAGGAGGCATTGGCGGCATCGGTGGATCCTTCTCAGGAATTTCACTTATTGCAACTTCAGTCGTAAGCAATAATCCTGCAATTGAAGCAGCATTTTCAAGGGCTACGCGAGCAACTTTTGTAGGATCAATGATACCGGCTTCAAACATATTTGTATATTTATTATTCCGTGCATCATAGCCGTAGTCTTTTTTCTTATCCCGAACGTTTTGCAAGACAATGGATGATTCCATCCCTGCATTTCTGACGATCTGACGAAACGGTTCTTCCAAAGCACGACGCAAGATCTTGACTCCTACCATTTGGTTGTCAGAAACCTTGACTTTATCAAGCGCTGCGATCGCTCTTACCAGGGCAACACCGCCTCCAGGAATGATTCCTTCTTCTACTGCTGCACGTGTTGCATGAAGCGCATCTTCAACCCGGGCTTTCTTTTCTTTCATTTCAATTTCAGTGGGAGCACCAGTATTCAAAACGGCAACACCACCGGAGAGTTTCGCAAGACGTTCCTGAAGTTTCTCTTTATCGTAATCGGAGGTTGTTTTATCAATCTGAACCTTTATTTCATTAATCCGTCCCTTGATAGCATCCTTACTGCCGGAGCCTCCAACAATCGTTGTGTTGTCTTTATCAGATACAACACGCTTTGCGGTTCCAAGATATTCAAGAGTTGCGTTTTCCAGCTTATAGCCTGCATCTTCAGATATAAGAGTAGCACCAGTGAGCACTGCAATATCTTCCAGCATTGCTTTCCGGCGATCTCCAAATCCGGGAGCTTTAACAGCAAGGACCTTAAAAGTGCCGCGCAGCTTGTTAACCACCAGGGTAGCCAGGGCTTCACCTTCTATATCTTCTGCAATTATCAGTACGGGTTTTCCTGTCTGTACAACCTTTTCTAACAGCGGAAGAAGATCTTTCATGTTGCTTATCTTTTTATCATGGATCAGCACATATGGAGTTTCCATTTCAGCGTCCATAGA
>DPYO01000041.1:0-375 GCA_003535775.1 Fidelibacterota bacterium
TGCAATTCAATCCTTCGCAGAACATCTTCTCTGGTAAGGTTTCTATTTTTTAGTACCCGTGACATTCGATGTTTTATATTTGCCGTGATGACAACGGTATAGTCCAGATGGGTGTTGAGACCTGATTCAAATATTAAGGCTCCATCTACAATGAAGACTGGGTGTTTTTTTTGTGATGATACCCTGTCAAATGACTTATCAATTATCTGGAAAATATGGGGATGAATAATGGAGTTGAGGATAAACTGATGGTCTTCATCTTGAAAACTGACACGAGCTAGTTTGGCACGGTCAATTTTATTTCCCCGGTTCAGGATGTCGGTTCCAAATTCCTTGATGAGTTCATTCTGGATACTTTCGGAAGTGTCCAGCAAT
>DPYO01000041.1:771-3723 GCA_003535775.1 Fidelibacterota bacterium
CCAGTACCAATTCCTCCGGTGAGTCCAACCTTAAGCATAATTAAGTGAGTGACTTGATAATGCGGTGGGTGATCTCGGATATTTCACCGATTCCGTTCACTTCTATCAATATTTGTTGTTTTCTATAATAATCAATAAGAGGAGCTGTTTGATCCCAGTAAACCTGCTGTCTTTTGCGAATGACATCTGGAGAATCATCATCCCTCCCAGATTTTTGACCACGTAAAATAAGTCTTCTGATCAGTTCATCACTGTCAGCAGTCAGATTCACAGCTCGATTCAACGATTGATTCAAATCTTCTAAGATGAAATCCAACCCCTGGGCTTGGGGTAGGGTTCGGGGAAATCCATCCAAGAGATATCCTTCCATACAGTCATCCTGGCGCAGGCGATTATTCATCATTTCTAGGATTAGATCATCGGGGACAAGTTGTCCATCGTTCATGAATACTTTTGCTTCCACCCCCCATCTGGTGTTGGTATTTATTTCTTCCCGTAGGATATCACCAGTGGACAGGTGTACTATCTTATAGTGGGTTTTTAACCTTTTGGCTTGAGTCCCTTTCCCGACTCCCGGGGGTCCCATAAAAACAAGTCGCATATGTGTATTAATTCCGGTTAAATTAATATTCCCGCGATAGAAGCTGTCATCCAGGAAGCAAGCGCGCCCCCTAACATAGCTTTTAGTGCCAGAGAGGCAAGATCCTTTCGTCTTTCGGGCGCTATTCCTCCGATACCTCCAAGTTGGATTCCGATTGATGCGAAATTCGCAAATCCGCATAGTGCGTAACTAGCAATAATCGCTGTTCTATCTGAAATTGCCTGTTCTAATATTAAGTCTCTCAAATCACTATAGGCAATTAATTCTGTTAAGGTTATTTTTTCACCCATCAGGACTCCTACCATTTGAGCTTCTTCCCAAGAGATACCCATGGCCCATGCCAGCGGCCGAAAAACAAAGCCGAGGATTCCCTGAATGGATGTATCGGCAAATGTCAAAAAGTAATTAATCATCGCAACCAGTGCAACAAAAGCCACTAACATGGCCGCAACGTTGGCAGCAAGTTTTAGCCCCTCCGTTGCGCCCCGGCCCAGGGCTTCCATAGCGTTAGAGTCAGGTTTTTCTATTATAATATTTAGGTTCCCTGAGGTTTCTGAAAGATCAGTTTCAGGATAAATTATTTTTGCTACGACCATTGCAGCGGGAGCTGACATCACCGATGCCGCCAAAAGATGACCCGCAATACCCGGGATGTCTTTTAACCAGATGACGTAGAGTGCCAAAACACCCCCAGCAACTGTAGCGAAACCCCCAGTCATAACAGCCATGAGTTCCGATTGAGTCATGTTGCGGATAAAAGGGCGAATCATGAGCGGAGCCTCCGTTTGACCAACAAATATATTCGCTGCCACACTCAGGGTTTCTGATCCACTGGTTCCCATGGATTTTTGCATTATTCGAGAGATCCATTTTACAATGAATTGGATAACACCAAAGTGATATAATACAGTCATAAGACTGGAAAAAAAAATGATTGTAGGAAGAGCACGAAAAGCAAAATTTACCATAGCCTCATGATAACCAACCCCGGGGACAAGAGATTTAAAAAGAAAATCACTTCCCGCATCAGAAAAGCTGATTAGTTTTGTAATCACTTTATCAAAAAACCCGAACAAGGGTTTACCCAAAGGGGTTTTTAGAATCAATATACCAAAAATGAACTGGAGGCTGAGTCCCCAGACAATGATACGATAATTTATTTGCCTCCGATTATTGGAGAGGACAAAAGCTATTCCCAAAAGAAAAATCATTCCTATCAGTCCCTGGAAGTGCATTTTTTTATTCCTTAGGCGGTTGAAAACAGTTGCGGCAGCGGGCTTCGTAGATATCGGTTTCCCCAACAACAATTTGTCTGGTTTGCTTTGTTTTTCGTTGTGTACAGGATGCGGGATTTCCGCAGATCATACAGATAGCTCTCAATTTATCCAGGAAGTCTGCTTCACACATAAGCAGGGGCATGGGTCCAAAGGGATTTCCGAGGAAATCTGTATCCAATCCAGCAATAATTACCCGTTTTTTCTCTGACGCAAGAGATTTACACACATTTACCAGGTAATCATCAAAGAACTGGGCTTCATCGACACCAATAACCTCCGAGTCTTGGGCCAATTCCAAGATTTCCTGAGCATTATTTACGAGGTGAGAATCCATTTTCATATTATTGTGGGAAACAATTTGGTTTTCGCTGTAGCGATTGTCCATATGAGGTTTGAAAATGGAAGTGGATACTTTGGCGAATTGAGCCCGGCGGAGTCGGCGGATTAACTCTTCCGTTTTCCCGCTGAACATACTGCCACAGATCACTTCAATCCAACCTGAATCACGAGGGGTTAAAGTCATAATGTTGTTTTTATTTGGGCAATGGGTAGGTTATTTAACAGGTTTTTCATATCAACTTTAGTCATTATAATTTGTTTTCGTCAAATGCATCCGGCAATAAAGTTTTGCTTTCCTTTTCCCTTACATTTCCATGTTCATCCGTAATGTAAACTGGTATATTCCCACACAAATCCCAGATTACCTGGCGACAAGCCCCACATGGAGTCCCTCCGTTTTTGCTTGCCACAGCTAATGCTTTGAAAGATAAATGCCCCTTTGAAACTGCTGTGAATAATGCTGTTCTTTCAGCACAGCAGGTTAGTCCGTAACTGCTGGATTCCACATTACAGCCGCCGATAATGGCCTCATCTTCAGTAAGAACAGCTGCACCCACTTTATATTTTGAATAGGGCGCGTATGCTTTTTCCATCATAGCGATGGCGTGGTTAATCAGTTTTTTCATGGATTTCCAATTTTTTGGTTACTCATATTTTTTCTATCCGGATAAGAGGGTTAAGTTTAATCAATCCTGCACCAGCGATAAAACCACCTATATGGGCAAACCAGGCGAC
>DPYO01000041.1:3901-6743 GCA_003535775.1 Fidelibacterota bacterium
GATGTAGCGCCTTTTGAACTCAACGTATTCCATTTTTTTTCATCGATTTCCAATTTATTGGTTACTCATATTTTTTCTATCCGGATAAGAGGGTTAAGTTTAATCAATCCTGCACCAGCGATAAAACCACCTATATGGGCAAACCAGGCGACACCCCCTGAAATATCCAGTCCTATAGAGCCCAACCCGTTTGTTAATTGTTCCAGAAACCAGAAGCCGATTACAACGAAAGCAGGGACGCGAAACGTTGTAAAAAAAATGAAAAGGAACATGAACACATGGACACGAGCTTTGGGATATTGTAACATATATGCCGCCAAGATTCCGGAAATGGCCCCGCTGGCCCCTATCATGGGAATCAAGGAATCCAAATTAATAGCTGTCTGTGCAACGGCTGCACCGACTCCGCAAAGGAAATAGAAAATCAGGTAACGCACATGGCCAAGAGCACTTTCTACGTTATCACCAAAGAGCCACAGAAACCACATATTCCCCAGCAGGTGAGCAAACCCTCCATGAAGGAACATGGACGTAAAGAGAGATATGAGAGACCAATGGGCAGGAATTAGCCCAAAATGGAGAATCAGATTTTGATTTGTCTGTCCCAAACCGACCTGAAATAGAAAAATGAGGATGTTTAAGCCAATAATTCCATAGGTTACATAGGGAACTAGAATGCGTGGATTATCATCTTTGTAGGGGAAAAACATAGGTCAGTCTTTTTGGGTTTTCATTAATATACAGAAAAGTTAATGGTTTTATTTATATGATGGCCAGCCCGATCCTCTACATAAATTAAAAACTCATGCCTCCCTGTCCTTAATGGACTGTCCAGCCGGGCGGATAGTTCCTGTTCCACAGGTTGATAAGAGGCATATAACCTTTCTCCATCTAGGTATATGGCAATATGTTTTTCATCAGGTTCTATTCCTGACAGATCATCTTTTATAAAGGCATTGAAGTTCATTACATCCCTTTTATCGTAATGTCCGCCATGGGCGGGAAAAGCGCTTGTTACTGATGGAGGAATTGTGTCTTGGATTATAGTTATTGCATCCAAACTAGAAATGGTTGAGGTGAGACTGCTTCGATTCCAATTAACGCTGGTGGGAAGAAATGTCCACTCTTCTTCTTTTTGATTATAGTAATATAATCCCAATCCATCTTCATGATTATATTGGTTACTGAAGCGAATCCCGATTTTAATGGAATCCTTGAGAAGAATCTCAAAAGGTTGCAGTTGATATACTTTCGATAGGTGCACTCCGCTCTTTATGGGAGCGGATTTTTCTACTGTATCTATCCACAATATTGTGGAATCATACACGGAGTTTTTTGTCGTGCCAATTGAGCACATTTGATCCCTTGAAAATACATAAACCGAATTTTCTGTTGTGGCCAATTTTGGCGCAATGTTAAACTGAATTTTCCGTTCAATCTGGTCTTTTAACAAGACCTCTATGGTTTGAACACCATTAAATAAAGCCGGCGATAGAACCTCACTTAAATAAACTGTTGGCCGAACCTGATTCACCCAGATGGGGGTAAATAGACTTTCCCCCTTTAGAAAAACAGATATGGAAGCATCCGTATAAGCATTTGTTTCTACTTGAAGTATAATTCCTTCGTTTAGGTGAGACAGCTTAAGATCAACATCAATACTGAGAATGTCATGAGATTTTACCCCCTCAGCCCAATGAACAGGATATGAAAAGGCTCCCTGATTATTTACACCAACAAACTGCAGGATTCTGTTTGTGATTTGTTTAAGGGGGAGACGAAACCGGAGGTCTTCCCCTGTAGATATTTCTTTAGTTAGATCAATTTTTCCATTTTGAAAACCAAACGGTGTGAAACTGTAGCAGGCAATAGACTTTAGGGGAACTGAATTAAATCCGGTCTGGATGTCAAAAGTGATTTCCTGGTTCGTACGGTTAACTTCCAGGATGTTCATTGTAATTGGTGGGTGTGCAAAAATAACACCCTTTGCTGATGAAAGATTTTCTGCACAATCCCATGCTTTTATCTCAACAGTGTGATATCCGGATTCTAAGGTAATGATACCACTCATTTTTTTATTTTGAGCAGAGAAATATGGGTGTGAATCCAAATGGTAAAATTGATGGAACTCACCTAGGTTTAAGCGGGAAAGTCTGAATTGTCTTGCCTCATTAATAAAAGACTGGCTATAGTTTAAAGAGTCATATTGAAGTATATAATGGAGAATTTCATCAACCCATAACTCCGCACGATGTATTTGATATTTATAGGGAGATCCTTGAATTTGATCATCCATCTGGATTGCAATACCAACTGTTCCCTGGCAGTTTATTGTATCAGGGAAATGAAAGAAACCTGTTTTATCCCGGTATAATGGAAATACTTGTGGAAGAGAACTTCCATTAATCATTGTCCTTTTTTTGAGAGGGATAACCGCAAGTTGTTTTAGCATAGGAGAAAACCGATCAGGCAGTTCAAATCCATACAGTAAAGGATTTAGGGGCTGATCTTTATCATCTCTGTATTCAAAATGAAGATGAGGGCCAAAAGAGCTGCCTGTGTTTCCTGTATAACCGATTATGTCGCCCTGTTTTACTGGGAACTCAAAATCTGAAAAGTATTCATTAACAAAATAGGATTGGTTAATTATTTGGTTGTTTCTTAACACTTTTTCAAGAATTGATGAGAACCGGCTTAAATGGCCATAGACAGCAATATGGTTTGTTTCAGTTGTAAGATAGAGAGCTTTGCCATAGCCGGTATAATTTGTTACCATTCTGGAAATAAATCCATCAGTGACCGCGAAAACAGGATGTCCTTCTGTTTCTTTCGTTTTTATATC
>DPYO01000120.1:0-685 GCA_003535775.1 Fidelibacterota bacterium
TCTGTTCCAATTTCAAGCAAAATTTCATCCACTTCAATACTGTCGCCTACTTCTTTCCTCCATTCTAAAATAGTTCCTTCTACTATGGATTCGCCCATTTTAGGCATGACTACATCTGTGACCATTTTAATACTCCATTAATTCTGTTATTGCTAAAACTATATCAGAGGTTTGGGGTAATACTTTTTCTTCCAAATACCAATTAAAAGGTATTGGGACATCTTTCGCAGCAACTCTTTTTATCGGCCCATCCAACAACTCAAAATAATCTTGTGAAATAATTGCTGCAATTTCTGCCCCTGGGCCGTTGGTAATGTTGTCTTCATAAACGATCAGAACCCTCCCTGTTTTTTCCAAAGAGGTTCCGATGGTTTCCGTATCTAGCGGATTTAGTGTCCGTAAATCAATTATTTCTATTGCACCCGGCTTGGAAGCTACTTCTTTTGCTGCTTCAATTGATTTTTGAACCATTGCCCCCCAAGAAACAATGGTTAGCTCACTGCCTTTCTGAACAATGCGTGCTTTCCCAAAAGGCAACAGATAATGCTCGTCAGGTTCCGCGGTGCTACAATACCCCTGTCGATATAACCCTTTATGTTCCATAAAAAGCACCGGGTCGCTCATCCGGCATGCCGATTTCAAGAGTCCCTTAGCATCAGCAGCGGTGGAGGGGTAGGCAATATAA
>DPYO01000120.1:995-2176 GCA_003535775.1 Fidelibacterota bacterium
GTGGAGGGGTAGGCAATATAAATACCGGGCAAATGGATAAAATAACCATCAATGGATTGACTGTGGAAAAGAGAACCATGAATGTAACCTCCAACAGGGACACGAATGACCATTGGACAGTGCCAATTATTGTTTGAGCGATAACGCATTGTTGCAACTTCGTTCCGGATTTGCATCATGGCAGTCCAGATATAATCACCAAACTGAATTTCAACTACAGGCTTCCAGCCAGTGACAGCCATACCTACAGCAGTACCTATTATAGAAGATTCCGCTAAGGGTGCGTTGAAAACACGATCTTTCCCGTGGGTATCTGAAAGACCCTTTGTTGCAGTAAAAACTCCCCCTTTAGGATCAGCAACATCCTGACCATATATAACCATTTTTTCGTTTTTGCTCATTTCTTCATTTAATGCATGGTTAATTGCATCTACCATAACTATTCTATCTGAAACGGTTTTTTCTGTGAAATTACCTTTTAACTTTTGCCCCGAATATACATAGTCAAAAGCAGTTTCTTTATCCGGATGGGGCTGTTCTAATGCCCAGGCGGCGTCTTTATTAATCTTTTTTTTCGTGTCCTCATCAATTTCTCTAAATTCATTTAATTTAATAATTCCGCTCTCAATACACGACTTTTCAAATTTCTTAATAGGGTCTTTTCCCCTCTCCTCATTTAAGTCTTTTTCTAAACGATATTTTCTCTGGTCATCAGATGATGAATGTGCTAATAATCGCACAACATGGCTGACAATTACAGACGGGCCTTTTCCTTCACGGGCCCTATCAGAAGCCTTTTTAAAAGCTAAGTAGGTTTCAAAGAAATCGGTCCCGTCCACTTCAAACCGTTTTAGGTTTTTATAACCACTCGTTATTTTATACACAGAATTTCCGGATATTTGTTCCGAAATATGTACGCTAATAGCATACTTATTGTCCTCAACATGAAAAAGAACTGGCAGTTTGTCCCTGCTAGACCAATTCAATGCCTCGTGAAAATCTCCCTGGCTGACTGTTCCCTCCCCGCACGACACATACACAATTTCTTTTGTTTTCTCCCATTTTCTGGTCATTGCACTCCCAACCGCCTGAAGCAGTTGTGTCCCCGTCGGGCTGGATTGACTAACAATCCGAAGTTCCTTATGTCCGTAATGTTGAGGCATTTGTCGGCCTCCAGAATT
>DPYO01000120.1:2558-5006 GCA_003535775.1 Fidelibacterota bacterium
CCGAGACAAAAGGCAGCGTCCCTATAATAAGGATATGACCAGTCCTGTCTTTGGGTTAAGTTTTGAGATGCTGCTAATTGAGCAGCTTCATGTCCGGAACAGCCAATATGGAAAAATCCTTTTCCCTGTTTCAATAATGTTAGCATTTTTGTGTCCAAATGCCTACCCATTATCATTTTTTGATATATGGAAAGAAGGTCCGTTTTCGAAAAATTATAAAATCTTTTCATCAATTTACTTAAAGCCTTTTATTCATAAATGTGCGAGAAAGTTTTCAGAACAACGAAGCAAAGACAACCCTTGCGATTCAAGCCTTTAGAAAGCCACACACATTCTTGGGGAAGTTTGGGCATGCAAGCCTCACGCCCTTCATAGTTTTTTATGTCAGTGATGATATGTCCGTATGGTTTTGCCACACAAAAAGTTAAAACATGTTTCCTTTATAATAATTTACAGATTTTTAATGTTTGTGTCCAATTCTCATATATAAAGGAATAAACTATTTCTCCTTTTAAGCAATCCACCGAGCCACCAATAAATATAAATAATAGTATAGAAATCAACACATTTAGACAAACCCTAAAAGAAGGCTTGTGTATTGTTCTTATGGGTCCTTTTTAAAATTCAATAATAATTCCACCAATGGTCAGCCGTTTATATTGATGTGCCATTTCTGTTGTTCCCCCTTCCAAATACATTTTTTCCCATTCATTGTTTCTGTTAAATACATTTTGAAGGTCAATAAATGTTATAATATTTATCTTATTAAAGTTAAACCTTCTTAGGATCATAATGTCAAGCCTGCTATAATAATTATATCTTTCTGTATTCCAGTCATTATCATAGGACCACCTTCTATATGTTGGCTCATACTGTCTTTTTGTGTGGGGCCCTCCCCCCAGATAACTATATCTAAAGCTTATTTCAAGAATATCTGATGGCATTATTGGTAAGTAAAGTAAGTTTTTTAAGATTCTATCCGCGCGCAGTTCATTGTACCAATTATATTTTCTAAATCTAAGCTTGTATCCTCCGATAAAGGTTAAAACCTGGCCATAGTCATATTTCCGGGCATATGACCCGCCTTTCCCTTCTCTGGGGTCCTCTGATAGCGACCTGGAGTTTGAATAGCTAAGGGTTGTATACCAGTTATTAGAGTATTTCTTCTGAAGAAAAAACTCAATACCTTTTGAATTTCCACGCCCAACATCATCAAAGCCCATCCGGCTATCAAAAAGATCTGGGGTCAGTGCTGCATAATATACAGGCGTATTATAATATTCCTTATTATATATTTCTAATGTAGCCCTGATGTCCTCCGAAAAATATTTTTCTAATCCTAAAATTACCTGCTCTGTGTGAGAGCTCTTCAATACAGACCCGCCCTGTTCAACGTTAAAAGGATTAAGAAGCATCCAATATGATGGGGCCTGATAGTATTTTCCATATGCGAGATTGATCAAGGTGGTCGGGCTAATGTTGTATGATATACCAACGCGGGGTGACAGCTGGTTTGTATTATTAAATGGAATATTATTATAATGGGTTCCAAGTGTCAGCTTTATTTTTTCAAGCAGGTTAAATTTAAATTGAAAATATGCTGAATATTTTTGGAGGCTTCCGATTGAATTATGGTTTAGGCCTGGATTAATACCACTAACAGAGAGCGGGTTGTTATCATATACACCAATAATGGGGTTTAATGATCTCTCGCTTTCTTCATCGCTTAACCAGTTAGAATAATCTCTAATACTGGTGAAATATTTTTTGGGTTCTATGTTTTCCAAAGATCCATACCAAACGCTAGCGCTGTCCATCCATTCATTGTATTGGTCTGCAGATGAAAAACCTAAATTATAGTTATTCAGATTTTTATTATAATAATAATATATATATAATGTGTCCTCATCAAACCTTTCATTCATTGAATAGGCGCCCTCTTTAATATTAAACCCGGAGCTAATAGTAACTTTGTCTGTCAGTTTATAAACAGCCTGGCCCTTTAAATAGCTGTCTTCCTCAATATTATTTCGGCTCATATATGTGTTTTTGTTTCCATTGACTATTTTATAAATATCGTTGTTCCATTCTGAGCTGCTTTTCGCCAATGTTAATTGGTAATAGCCCTTGCTCGAGAACAATGATTTATAGGTTAGTCCGTAGGTCAGTTGATTGCCGTGATGATCAACACGATCTGCGGTTGGAAGATCTGGGCGGCTCTCATCATCAACCCTAACGATGTCATCTCCTGTAATAAAATTAAACGTGAGCTTATCTTTGGGGTTAATATAATAAACAATCTTTGCCTGGCTGTTCCAGTATTCAGGAATTGCTGTGAGCCCTGTGCTTTTAATAACGTATTTTAAAAATGATTTTTTATAAGAACCCAAATATGAAACCCGATTCTTCATCATGGGACCCTCTATTGTAAGGCCAAGTCCTGCCATG
>DPYO01000120.1:5408-6268 GCA_003535775.1 Fidelibacterota bacterium
GACTGTTTGTCTCCATATTTTGCTGGAAAACCTCCAGCAAAAAAATCGATCTTATCAATAAAATCAGAATTAATCAAATTAATAGGCCCGCCACCAGCGCCGGGCCTGCCAAAATGATTGGGGTTTGGAATCTCCAGATTGTCCATAATAAATAAATTTTCGCCCGCTGAACCGCCACGAACAATTAATTCATTGCTCTGGTCGCTCTCCGAGACAACACCCGGAAGTGCCTGCATCATCATCTGAATATCATAGACACCAACAGGATCAGAACGAATTTCTTCATAGTCCATTGTTCTGTTGCTAACTACGGCATCCTGCGTTTTTTCAAAATATCCACCACTAACAAATACGGCCTGACCTTCTATTACAGATTTCTCCATATAAAAGTTTAATTGCGTAAGTTTATTTGAATTGACATTGACATTTGGCCTCACTATGCCGGAATATCCTATCATGCTGACCTGAACCGTATAGCTTCCAACGGGAATATTATTTATTATAAAGCTTCCACTTTGACCAGAGGCGGTGCCCTGCCCCGTGTTTATTATAATAAAACTAACCCCAACAAGGGGCTGGTGTGTTTCTTTGTCAATAATGCTTCCGGCCATTCTACCCAGGTGCTGGGAATAGGAAAAGCTTATTATTACAACAAGCGATAAAAATCTACAGAGCATACAATATGTGGTGGTGGGTATAATATTATTGTGTATAAAAATAGCCAAAAAGGATCATCATTTCATCAGTACTTAAAAACCCAAAAGCTAGGGCTTCATCTGTCCAATTATAGTATGTCGCCCTGAGTTTCAAATCTTCTTCTGGAAATAATTCTATAGCATCATAAAGATAGTCCTCTCCAT
>DPYO01000114.1 GCA_003535775.1 Fidelibacterota bacterium
TGTAGATGCTTCCATTTCCGAACATAATGTACCCCCTTTGACCCATGCTTTCCACCTATCCTGAAGCTCTCCTGAAATTGGCATTCGTTCAGGTTCGTGTTGGCCGTAGAATGAATCTTTGGACTGTGTCATACCGATGTGATGACGCACTTTAATATCTCTTGCAGCTTGCCTTAAAGAAAGAGTCACATCCAGGTCTGCAACTGCAGGAAATTCTAGAGGTATATATTGTTGAGAAGTATATTCGTCACGTATAGCACCCCAAGCAATTATTAAATCACCAGGTTCAATAAATTTTTGCATAATTCCAGAAGTGCCGACACGGATAAAAGTGTCAGATCCAGCCATTTTTAATTCTTCAACAGCAATTGCTGTTGAAGGGCAGCCCATACCGGTTGAGGTTACTGACACTTTTTCACCAAGAAGTTTTCCGGTATATGTCATGTATTCCCGATTATGTGCAATCTTTTTTGGCTCATCTAAAAGTTTGGCTATTATTGGAACTCGTCCTGGATCTCCTGGTAAAAGGACATACCTTCCAACTTCCCCAGGACGGCAACCTATGTGATAAAGAGCAGATTCATTTTGTAAAGTCTCAATACTCATCCTTTTGCCTTTCTCCAGAAATATAATATCGTACCTATAAATATTATTGCAGATCCAACAACCAGTACTTCTGAAAACCAAACAGGTAATAAGGCATCCTCACTCCAATCTAACTGATCACTATAATAAATGAGATACCATGCTCCTACAACTGTGCATCCCAATCCTATAATCCCTGAAGTATAGTCTTTAAAAGTTGCCTGAATTTCACGGATATTAGTTTTTAGGCCCTTTGAACCAAAGGCCCTAGAAGCTAGGCTCAAGGATAGTTGTTGGATACGTTCTATTGTTCCTGCAAAAACTGGTACTATACTTGGTATTACTGCGCTGAAACCTGTGGATTTCATACCTCGGGAACGTTGTGCGCTCAGAATAATAATGAACTCCCTTTGTACTATTGGAATCAATTGTAAACTTGTTGAAACCATGAAATTAGCTTGATGTGGCATTCCTATTTTGTGCAGTGCCGTAAAAAGATCACTAGGGTGTGTTGTGAGTATCATTAGGGACGCGAAATTAACCGCGGCCAAACACCTTAGGAAAAGAGAAATTCCGCTGTAAATACCTTCCTGGTAAATTGTGAATGGGCCTAACTCAGAAATTGTTACCCATGGCCTGGGGAAGGCAGGAGCAAGTGATTGCAATACTATGAAAGACAATGAAATCGGAAGCAGGATTAATAGCACTTTGAGATAGTTATTGAGGATCCCAGCAAGAATGATTAAAAGGAACCCAAAGAGGAAAAAACACGACAGGAATAAAGGATTCCTAGTTGAAAAAGCCAAAACAAGGGCACCAATTGCCCAGATCAGTTTAGGAATCGGGTGTAGTTTGTGAAACCAGGATGTGCCACTTACGTATGCTATAGGTATTGTTACTTCGCCAGCCATTTTTAATTTATCTGTTGGTTTACAACCTTTTCAAGAGCTTTGATAGTTTCTTGGACAGTCAGAGTAATCCCTTCATTCAACACTCGGTTTTGTAAGCGATTAGACAAAGCGGTTGCCTGCGGTTGCTGAAGTTTTGTTTTTTCCATAGTTTTTAAATCAAAGAAAAATTCTCTTGGATTTGCTATCTTGATTATTTCAGAAGACCACATCGCTATCACTCTGTCAGCAATTTCGGCTACTAATGGCATATCGTGAGTAACAAGAATGACAGTTTTTTCATCATCTTGAAGTTTTCGTAAAAACTTTCTTATTTTCTCTGCTCCACCATGATCTTGTCCTGTAGTAGGCTCATCAAGGATAAAAATTGAAGGTTGCATGGCATAGATCGATGCAATTGCCACGATTTTTCTTAAAGGAAAGCTTAGACGAAGTGGATGCTCATTAATGATTGAATGTAGCTGAAAGAAATCGGCAGTCTCTTTTACTCTTGCTTCTATTTCATCATTTGACAAGCCCTGATTTTTTGGGCCAAACTCCAACTCAGCCAAAACTGAGGTTGCAAAAAGCTGATGGTTTGGATTCTGGAAAACATAGCCTGCGTAGCTGGATAAGTTAAAAACAGTTTGTTTAGCAGTGTCGATTCCATTAATTGAAACAGTTCCATTTGTTGGCTTAAGCAGGCCATTGAAATGTTTGACAAGGGTAGTTTTGCCTGAGCCGTTTTGGCCTAAAATTGCTACAATTTCTCCCTCTTTGACTTTAAGGTTTATTCCTTTTATTGCAGTAAAGCCTTCAGGATATACATGTGATAAATTAATACATTCAATGATATTACTCATGCTAAGGCCTTGACCTGCTCAACCAGTCTGAAAAAGTGGCATCAGCTCCATCGAGTGTTACTGGAAGATTTTTGAAATGATAGCCTTTTTTTTCAAGCCCAGACGCAATAGCTGTAACTTGTGGAGGCCTGATCCCAACTCTTTCTAATGAGTCAATGTCTGAAAATATCTCATTGACATTCCCAGAGTTAACAATTTGTCCTTGATCAAGAACTATCACCCTGTCAGCATAGTCCGCTATAACCTCCACTTCATGCTCAACTATAACAACAGTCATCTGGTTTTCTCTGTTTAATTGTGCAGCTACAGAAAACACTTCTTCTTTACCCATTGGATCAAGATTGGATGTGGGTTCGTCTAATACCAGAACTTTTGGGTACATTGACAAAGCAGCCGCAATAGCCAATCGTTGTTGTTGGCCACCGGAAAGGGCTAAGGGAGATCTCTCTTCGAGACCACTTAAACCTACAATCTCCAGTGCTTCGGCAATTCGTATTAGCATTTTGTCTCTTGGAACACCTATATTTTCAAGGCCTATCGCCATTTCAGAGAGCACTGTAGATTGTGAAAGCTGATATTCTGGATTGTCGAATACCATTCCGACGATATGAGCCAAATCACAGACTTGGCTCTGAGTTGTATCAATTCCTTCTACAAATACTTTTCCTCTCATCTCACCCACAGTCATGTGGGGAACAATCCCATTCAATGAGAGAGCAAGAGAAGTTTTACCTGCACCACAAGGACCAATTATTGCGAGGTATTCACCTTGTTTAATGCTGAGATTAATATCAACCAATGCTGGTTTATCAGTATGGGCATACCGATACGTTAGATTTTCTATTCGAATTATTTCATTAGTCATTGGAGGGCATTTTTTTCTTGAGGGTAAACGGGGCAACAATTGTTTTCATTGTGAGTAAAAAACAACTCTAACTTTTGTAGAAGAAGTAGAAGAAAGATCTTAAAAAAGAAAGAACGAGTCTTGGTCGAAACAACCTAAACTCGTTCATTCCTGTTTGATCGTTACCAGAAGTAGCTTTTAATGGCAGCTAACTGGTTTAATGAGTTTCTTACTTGAACCAACGGATCTCAATTAGTCTCCATCTTCTTGTCCCGATGTGCGTGCAAGTGCTAATCCAGAAATGAAAACGAGGAACCCAATTACATAGCTTCCACTCATCAAAATTCCAAATTGATCACCTTTCACCCAGGTCATTTTTTCAAGGGCACCAGCGGCCCAAGGCATGAGTAACATAATAACTCCCAGGGACATTATACCCCATCCGGCAGCGTCAACAAATCCTACTGTTTTTGAATCTTCGGCCACACCAGAAGCTGCTGCTTTTCGCATGTAAAGAAAAGCAATTATTATAACGATCACTGAGATAATAGTTAATACGATTTGCATAATCTAACTCCGATTAATTAGCTAATAAATTATATGAAAGTATATCGTTAACCTGCGCTGGTAACAAATACGGCAAGTCCTGCTGCTAGCACAGTAGCCAAAGCAATCCATAAAACAAGCTGTAATTTTGGTGCTTTGACAATGTCTAGATGTGCCGTTAATGCAGGTGGTAAAGCTTCTATTACAGCCAAAGCTATAAACGAAGATATTATTTTGTCTGCCAATGAAACAATTATATTACTTGAGAACACCGCAACACCTAGTCTTTGACCCATTCCGACTAAAGATGCAGTCATTACGTCAGAAAAATGTCCTGTGGCACCACCAAAAACAAAAACGTAGATTGGTACAGCCATGAGAGTGACGGCAAGTGCAACAAGGAGCGAGAGTAGAAAAAATCTTGGGAAAGTTTTCCCAAAACCCCAGCGCACCCCATAGCCCCAAACTAAAGCGCCAACTGCATTACAGGCCGCAAACGGCAAACTGATTGGACCAGTCAGGAATCCCAGTGTTGTGTTTGTCATTATACCAGCAAGAACTCCC
>DPYO01000026.1:0-2490 GCA_003535775.1 Fidelibacterota bacterium
GAAAATGTTTAAAAATATTCGATATAAATAATTTTCAGTTCCCGATTAAAGTAGTCCACAGTTTTGTCATTAAGGAGGAGATTGTTAAAGTCAAACTCAATATGTAAATGTTCTACAAAAGTCCACCGAATTGCAGCATTCAGATACCCTGTATCAACTGCTACTACATTTTCTTTATTATTATCATTAAAAGCAGCATTGTATTCAAGGAGAAATGAAAGCTCCGGGTTAAATTCCATATCCATCCCAAAGAACAGATTTGGATCTTTCTCTCCATCTTTCGTCTCTGTAAAATTATAGTTCATCCCGCCATGTATACCAAGATTTCCCAGAAAAGTTAACCAATTTTTACTCACAGAAAAGAAGGCACCATAAGCTTTTATATCATAACGATCACTTTTTATAGAATCAATCCCAAGTGGATCTTCAGGATGATATTGGCCGAAACCCTGTGTGTTCAAACCCAAAGCGACGCCAGGTTTTCCCATAGTTTCATCAATCAGGCGATATTTCAGGTTGGCTTCAGGACGTGGATACCAGATCAAACTATCATCGCCAATCAGCCGACTCGCTCCATAAGAAACACCAAATTGAAATCGATCTGTAATGCCTGCAGCTAATCCAACTGTTAATCCTCCTCCTTTTTGCAGACGCATATCAACAGAAAAACTTCCCCTTACTAAGGAACCAGCTGTGGGAATTGTAATGAGATTTGTAGGTGGCGGATAACTATCAGACTGGGCAAAATTCTTTCCAAAAAGAACAAAAATTAGTAAAACAATCTTAAATACGTGCATAATGGATTACCCTGTTAAATTGAGGTAAATAATTTAGCTCATCACTTAATTGAAAAGCAACAAGGGATCAGTCCCCCTTGGGATAAAGAATTTTACCCCACCTCGTTGTTAAAGATTCAACCTGTCTTCTGGGGATGGTTAAAATGTCTGATCCATCTATAAATCGTAACAGAAATCCATGTTTGGAACTGGAAATATAATCCACCTTAATTTTTTCTCCTGACTTTAAAACTAATCTATCCCATTCCATAATCGGGATAAACTCAGGGCCGGAGAATGTAATGCGATTCAATCTCAGCTTTTCCATAGTAACAAACAACTCCTGCAAAATATCCCCTCTTTGAGGCGGCATCCGATTATATAACCCTTCTTCAGGGATCATTTCCAGCGCTACGTGACTCACCTGTTCTCCATTTTTGCCATATTCCCAAATTTTACAGGATTGCTTTAATAAGTTATGTCTTAATTCAAATCGTCTTACAACTCTGTTATCAAGAATGGATACCCAGAGCTCCTGAGTCAGCAGACCATGGTGATTATAACGAAACGATATGGAGCCATAATAAATCCCATTTACTGTCTTAAACAGAATTTCTTTGATCTTTCCAGATTTATCCAAAGAAAATTCGCTTTCCTGTCCCATAAATGACAATATTTCTGTTTCTGAAAAATAGTAAGTTCGAAATTCCAAACTCCAGGGTTCAGTTTCTCCATAACGAAATACGTTGGTTATTTTCCCACGGGAATCAATACGGGATTTCCCCATTAACGCACCATCCTGATCAAAAGATAATAATTCGCTTTTCACTGTATCGCCACTTCCAGAGATCCAGTTTTTATAAACGGGCAATTCTTTTTCGTTGTAAGAAACTGCCATATGATCAGAACTGAATCGTTCCATTTTCGGCATGGCAGTACCAGCAATAAAATCCTTTTCCGTACGGAAATACTGTAAATAGGATACTTTATCCTGGGGAAAACAAAAATTGACGGCAAAAAGAAAATAGAATAATCTTTGCATCATTAATTAGGGAATCGGATTCAAATTTTCATCAAGCTGATTGGACAAACGATACCGAAAAATGCTGGATGAAGGTGTATCACAAATATAGATAACACCACGACTGTCTACTGTCACTGCTCTTGGTTTTCCTAGAATACCTTTTATCTCTTTTATATAAAAGGTGTCCACAATAGAACTATCAGTTTGAGAAGTCATTGTTGTATCAACCGTAATGTATTCTACCCCTGCTTTTTTAAAAAAGCCGCCATGGGGATTAAATACCTGTATCTCCTGGGCATTTGTGTTTGCAACATATACCATTCGGTTTTGATCCACCGCAATATCTTCCGGATAGAAAAATCGTGTCGTATCCATTATATCATTTCCCTCCCATTCAACTGCAAAGGGATAAATAGAATAATCTCCTTCTGTTTTAGGCTGAATCTGGTGAAGATTGAAAAAATCACCTGATTGAGAATAATATATATCTCCATCTTTATTCACATCAATACTGAGGGGTTGATTGACATAACCTGCCCCGGTGCCATACTCTGTAACCGTTTCTCCAAAATGTCCTTCATGTGCCCAAACTTCCTCTCCTGTAGATAATTTAAGGTAATACGTTTTGTAAAAATCAATCCTGATTATCCTATTATGAAAAGTATCAGTTACATATATAAAATCGGAATT
>DPYO01000026.1:2907-4081 GCA_003535775.1 Fidelibacterota bacterium
TCAAAAAATACATGGGGGCTAAGCAGAGAATCAAATAAAACATCCATTTTTTTCCATTCTGAACCAACCAAAAGGGAATCAATTCCAATATCATTCCAGTATTGATTCCAACAATAGATTTTCTGACTTCCATCAATAAAAAATATATTCATCTTTTGGTCAATATCGACATCAATGGGAGTAATTTCTTCATCCCCAAGAGCGATGCCGTGTAAATCATCAAACCCTGAGGCAATATCCCCATCCTGTTCCAAAACAAATATACTGTTCGCCGCAGAATCCGCAACGAAAATATGACCATCCTGGGCAATGGAAATTTCAATTGGAGTCTGGAACCCGTAACTTTCATCCCATACGGGACTTAAAAGCAAATAAGTCGTGTCACCAGCAGAAAATTCCACACCATCCGTGTCAATATCTGATGGCAGTTCCATTTTTTCAATGCACCCGGAAGAAATCAGGAGACACAATAGGAATACACAAGCAGGAAGAAAAACTGCTGACGTTCTTGAAATCGCTTTTATTTCTCCTGGTTTGTTCATAATGAAAATCCTATGGTCAGCCAGGTTGGATTCGTCAAATGACCATGAAAAGAATAGCTGTAATCCACGGTTAAATGAATACCTCCTACAGGCACTTTTACACCGGCACCAAAAGAGAAATCTTCTTCGGATTTATTAATCTTATATCCTCCACGTACACTGAGCATTTTCAAGAATAAATATTCTGCTCCAAGAGCAATATTTTCCGCATCATCAACAGGATGATTTAATTGAATTGCGGCAATTAATGTTGACCCGGAAAAAGAATAGATATCCATTGCAGCGCCTACGCGGAACACCGTAGGCGGACTGAATTCCTCAAATTCGGTTTCAATTATTGTTTCTTCTCCTGTGTCCGTATCTAAAACATTTTTTAGATATTTCCCCTCTGGTTTTGCCTGCGAACCAAAATGAGAAATTGATGCAGAGAATCGAAGCGTTTTAAATCCCGTCCAATAAAACGTACCCATGTCCAGCATGGGCGCAGACATTTTATTCCCAGCCAGGTCTTCCTGCACATGTTTGAGGGTAATACCAAAACTGAATCTATCGGTCATCCGCGCACCATAGGTTAATGCGAAAAATCTATCCTGGAACACAAAGTAGTTTCCAGTTCCGTGAGGTAAATATTC
>DPYO01000026.1:4410-4547 GCA_003535775.1 Fidelibacterota bacterium
GTGGTTTCCATCATTGGAGCCATGTGAAGAATTCCTGCACTTATTCCTAAATAATGACGGCCATAGATATTCCTATTCATGCTGAAATAATCGAATTTTATCTCTGCAGGAAGCTCTATATGTGTTGTAGAAAATTG
>DPYO01000030.1:0-5488 GCA_003535775.1 Fidelibacterota bacterium
ATTAAAGCTGCAGGTACAGCGCCAAACGGTGCAAATCTTCAGCCCTGGAAATTCATTGTTATCTCAAGTCCAAAAGTGAAACAAAAAATTAGAATTGCTGCCGAAGAAGAAGAAGAAACCTTTTATAAGGATGGGGCTCCACAGGAGTGGCTGGAAGTATTAAAACCACTAGGAACGAATGAAGAAAAACCCTTTCTTGAGGATGCACCCTATTTGATTGCAATATTCATGAAAAAACATACTGTTGATTCTCAAAACAGAATATCAAAACATTATTATGTTCATGAATCAGTAGGAATTGCCACTGGGATATTGATAACTGCGTTACATTTTTCAGGGTTGGTCACATTAACTCATACACCAAGTCCAATGAGATTTTTAAATGAGATATTAGATAGACCAAAAAATGAAAAACCGTATTTACTTTTAGTCGTTGGGCATCCTGCTGACAAAGCTCTCATCCCAAATATTACAAAGAAAAAATTTGGTGAGATTTGTTCAATTATTTAACATGAGATAATTAGTAAGTGACAAATAGGGTTTTCCCCTGCCTGTTGATTTTTGCTTTAGTTTTTTTTTGTTGTGAAGATGAAGATATTAAACAACATAAAATCAGATATGAAGTCAGGACAAGTCCAGAAGAAGATCTTTTGTTTGAAATATCCTATACGACTCCATCTGGATTGGAGGAAGCTGAAATTACCGTTAATGATGCTGGGATTTGGTCTAGTTCGGATCACATATTTTACACTGGAGATTTTGTTGGATTAAATCTCATAAATTGTGGAGGGAAAGTTGATTGTTTTGGTTTTATTTATATGGATGATAATGAAGTAAAGGAATGTACCGGAGAGGGAGACTCCTGTCTCTATATAGTACCATAGGGACCCGAGTTAGATCATTGGTTAAACTACAATTGAAAATCTTCACAGGGGTTCATTTTTTGGAATAATTTCAGTTTGAAATTTATGATATATTAAACTGTACAGATTTTGAAGGATAATTTCAAATCAGGAAAAGATAAAGTACTTTTGATGGATGGCGCCATGGGAACAGAATTAATCCGTGAGGGACTTGATCTTTCTTTGCCACTTTGGTCCGGAGATATAAATCTCACTCACCCTGGGTATGTATCCAAGATCCATGAAGAATATGTGCAGGCTGGTGCAGACATAGTGACGACGAATACATTCCGTACTACTCCCAGAACCTATATTCATGCTGGTTATTCAAAACTTGAAGCCAGGGAAAGAGCTCAAAAAAGTCTGAAATCTGCAGTAGATCTGGCAAAAAAGGCTGCTGGTAAAAAATGTTATGTAGCTGGCTCTATAGCCCCATTGGAAGATTGTTATTCTCCTGAGCGTTTTCCTGGAGATGAGGAAGCATTGGAGGAATTTTATGAACTTGGGAAATGGCTTTGTTCCGCAGGAGTAGACTTTTTATTATTTGAAACAATGGGGTGCGGAAAAGAAATCAATGCGGCCTTGCAAGCAACATCAGATATAAAGATTCCACGCTGGATAAGTCTGATTTTAAAAAATGGGAACACACTTTTGGATGGTTCAAGCTTAAGAGAGACACTTTTTGAATTACGGAATAAAGGTATTGAAAAGGTTTTATTGAATTGCAATGTGCTTCGTGTTACCGGGGAGGGATTGGAAATTATCAAAGAACATTGGAAGAACTCCTGGGGTGTTTATCCCAATGCAGGATTGAAAATGCCATCCAAAGGTGGACACATTTCTTCAAGAGTCTCAATAAATCAATTTGTGACAGAAATGCGTCGATTCCTTAAGATGGGAGCTCAAGTTGTGGGAGCCTGCTGCGGCTCCACTCCGGGTCACATTTTGGAATTAAGGAAATGTGTTGATATTTTTACTAAGGGTGAATCATGATAAGGATATTGCGAATATACATAATCGGGAACGAAACCTATATCAGATGAGGGGAACAACAGCTTTATTTTCTTTATGAATCGCCATATTTTTAAAATATCATTAGGCATCATTCTGGTAATCATTGGACTAATTGGTAGTCTCATCCCCATATTTCAGGGTTGGATTTTCGGTATACCGGGTCTCATTATATTGGCAAACTATTTTCCGCCAATTAAGCGCCTGTTAAACTGGGCAAAAGAAAAAACTGGATTTCATACAGAGGATTGATCACAAGGGATTTAGGGTGACTCTACCTAATGCCATCACCCGATATACTTACCTGTAAGCTTTGTTTACAGGTATTGCTGAAATTCATCATTGGGAGCAAAACGGACACAAAATGATGGACACAACAGCTTTATCTTCCTTGCAAACTGATAGTCAAAGTGATAATTTCACGAGAGTTAATGCGGGCGTCGTATAATGGTTATTACCCGAGCTTCCCAAGCTCGTGACGTGAGTTCGATTCTCATCGCCCGCTCTGGTTTATTCTGAAATTTATACATTAATCACCATCCCGTCGTAAGCCATCTCAATTTTTCCATTATAGTATTCTGAAACTGTACCAAGGATATCTGTTTTTAAGACTTCAGGATAAAAATGTGTTAGCACTAATTTTTTACATTTGGTTTCGCAGGCAATTTTTCCGCATTCTGAAGGAGTTAAATGGTTTTCTTGTTTCATTTCATCTGGCGCTGAACATTCGAGGATTAAGATCTTAGCATCATGAGCACTTTCAATAAGTTCCGTACAGAGTGTTGTGTCTCCTGAATAAAAAATATCATTTCCTGTTCCGTCATCAAAACGAAAAGTAATACTGTGATCAGTATGGATGGTTCGGTTACAAGTTATATTCAAATCGGTTAGAGCAATCTTTTCTCTGGTTACCTCTTTAATTTTGATATCCATATCTTCAGGTAAAACCCATTGCCCAAAAATGTCCATCATTCGATTAAAAAATGATTGAAATCCTTTTGGTCCGATTATCTGAAGTGTTCGATCCAGTGTTTGAACTTTTGGATCATGTTTAAACGCAAATAGCAGTGGAATTAAATCCATAGTATGATCAGGATGGAGATGGGAATAGCAAATTGTATCAATCTTCCTGTAATCTAAATTGAATTCCGGAAATTTTCTTAACGTACCGGATCCACCGTCTATCAAAATAGAATGATGTTCTGTTTCAAGAAAATATCCGCTGTTTCCCCTTCCGGCCTGTGGAATTAACACTCCAGAACCAATAACCGTTAATTTCATAAAAAATGATTTTTATGATGAGACGTTGATAACAATTTTCCCGTGACTTTTTCTTGATTCCATCAGTTCATGTGCTTTTGCTAATTCTTCAAAATTGAAAATATGTCCAACCACTGGTTTTATATTATTTTTTTCCATAAAAGTATTTAATTCGTTCCAGGTCTGTTGAAGTTGCTTTTCGTCAGGTAACAAGTAACCCAGATGAGTTGCCATGACACCATAGGATTTTTCTGCCATTTTCATGATGGTTGCCTTTGGCATGTCACGCCATGTCCTGAGCCAACTCAGGGGATTCCACTTTTGCAAATTCATACTTGCAAATCCTGCTATTACAATCCGTCCCAATGGATTTAAAAGACGGAGGCTCTTTTTATAAACATCACCGCCTACTACTTCCAGGATGACGTCAACGCCTTTTCCATTGGTCATTTTTTTAATTTCATTTTCGAAATCCTGTGTCCGATAGTTAATTGCGCCATCGATGTTTAAGTCGGATAGAAGTTTGATTTTCTCATCACTTCCTGCAGTTCCAAAGACGGTACACCCGAAATGTTTTGCCAGTTGAACTGCTGCTGTTCCAACACCTCCTGCTGCCGCATGGATGAGAACAGAGTCGGTGGAGCGGAGGCGTGCCATTTCAAACAGGCTTACCCAGGCTGTCAGATAGTTTACAGCATAGGCAGCATTCTCTTCAGGCGAAAATGACTCAATAACCGGCAATGCCTGCCGTTCTTTTACAATTATTTTTTCAGCATAAGATCCAAACTGAGTTCCAACAATAACGTGCTCTCCAATTTGGCGATGGGACACATTTTCACCTAAGGCTTCAACTTCCCCAAATGCTTCCATCCCCAGGATGTAGGGAAGTTTTGGAGCCCAGCCATACATTCCTTTCCTGGATAAGATTTCAGCATAATTAATTCCGATTCTCTTGATCTTTATTCGTATTTCCCCGGCATTTGGCTCCGGCTCAGGGACTTCTGCTATTTTAAGAACCGAAGGTTTTCCGTGCTTTGTTAATGTATATGCTTTCATTTTTTTATCCTATAACCAGCTTGATAAAATCAGGAAGTAGGGTAGAGTTCGTGTCATCTTCTTTGAATTGCATGAGCATTTCTTCTAACGATTTCTCAATAGAAGAGTGGTGATAATTGTGGTAATAATATTTCAGCCTCACAACATTGTCCTGGTAGTCTTGTTAGAAATGATCTTATGACTTTTTCTTTATGGTATACGTAATGGTGGATGTTTTGGTGGTACCTTTTGAAGAAGGCTGCAATGGGAGAAGTTTTTCAAGTGAAATAATATAATCTTCGATTTTTTGCAGTTTTTTCTCAAGGGCTTTTAAACGGTTATCCACCGTCTTGGTAATTTTGGTGACCTGGGTGACACGGCGTTTCATTTTTTCCTCAGAATAGTATAAATAATAGTCTTGGATGCCTTTTTATCAGGAGCTTTGGCTTTAGCCAGGATTTTCTCCAGCCGTTTTTCAATGTTCTCAAGTCGGTTTTCAATCCGAAGAAGTCGATCGTCTGCGGATTTTGTCCATCTGACCTTAGTTGTTGTGCTTTTATTAAGGGGTTTTAATGGTTGTTTTGACATGTTTATTTACTATTGTAATTAATTTATAAATTTCTTTCAGCTTGAAGAATGCCTTCTTTTTCATTAACTGTTTTTAAAAGGATGCTGCCTACAATAAATAACAATATAACAATTGAAACACCTGCCCTTTGAGAGTGAAAAGTGTCTGTTAGAATTCCGAGGAGAAGTGGCCCAAAAAAAGCAGTCATTTTACCAGAAAAAGCGTAAAATCCAAAGAATTCGTTTTCCTTTCCAGTAGGGATAAATCTTCCCATCAGAGATCTGCTTGCTGATTGGTTTGGACCAGAAAAAATTCCAACCATAACTCCTGCCACCCAAAATAATTGTTTATTGGGTGCAAGAATTGCAATGAATCCTGCAATGATCAAAAACAGGATTGATATCTGAATAATTTTTTTACCCCCAAGTTTGTCATCGAGAAACCCCATTAAGAACGCACCGATTCCCGCGGTAATATTCAGTACAATACCAAAAATCATGATCTCATTAAAAGAAAAACCAAAAGTACCTGCGGCATAAATGCCGCCAAAAGCAAAAATGGTGACGAGACCATCATTGTAAACCATGCGTGCCAGTAAGAATCGTATAATCTGGCGATATTTTTTCATTTCTCTGAAAGTGTTTGCTAGTTGGATAAATCCAGTTCGAAAGACTGATTCACCTGTACCTCGAATGTTGGATTTATCTTCCTT
>DPYO01000030.1:5872-6339 GCA_003535775.1 Fidelibacterota bacterium
GTAGCTCGAATATTTTCTCCCGCTTCTTTTGTAAATCCAAACCAGGGTACTTCCGGATTCACTAGAGTAACCATAGCTACTCCCATACAAAATAGACCTCCAATATATCCCAGTGACCATCCATAGCCGGAAACACGTCCGATCTTTTCTGGTGGAGCTATTTCAGGTAGAAAAGCATTGTAAAGAACTCCCCCCATTTCAAAGGCAATATTCCCGATCACAAACCAGCAAAGGGCTCGTATTACTTGACCGGGAAGTACAAAATAGAGCATGAAAGAACCAATAATTGCTATAACGGTCATAATAAAAAGAAAAAGTTTTCGGTAACCACCTCGGTCAGCAAAGGCACCCATGATAGGAGAGAGAATTGCCACTGTGATTGCTGTTATGGAAACTCCACGTGCCCAGAGGACTGTCCCAATTATTTCATTTTCAGCAATTGATTTTGTAAAATATGTAGCATAAAC
>DPYO01000023.1 GCA_003535775.1 Fidelibacterota bacterium
GCTTATTTCACATTTAGTAATGAAAAGCAGCCAGGTGTGGTTGTAGAAGGTGAAGAGGTAACCTTAGATTGGAACTTTACTGAGGATGAAACAGAGTATGATACAACTCATTCCTATGATGTAAACAATGACCTGTTATCCATTCAATGGATTGCTCCATCCAGCATCACATTGTCAACTTATACAGCAGGGCAGCCCCGTTTCTATGCACCTACAGTTACTGATGTAGACACCCTATTTCTTACAGTCACTCTTATAATAAATGATGGTTCGTTATCAGATACAGAAGAGGTTATTATTCCCGTTTTAAATAACAAAAAACCAAATGCTAATGCAGGATCTGACAAGGAAGAATATGAAGACGTAACTGTTGTATTAAATGGCTCTGCCTCCCAGGATCCTACTGATGTGAGTTCAGTCCTTGGTCCCTTGAACTATGCGTGGACAGCACCAGGTAGTATTACGCTTTCAGATGTTGCAGCCTCGAACCCAACTTTTACTGCCCCGGTGGTAACAGACACTACAAATTTTGAGTTTGTTCTCGTAGTAAATGATGGCGAATTAGACTCAGAGGAAGACACAATTTTAGTTACTGTGATTGGCAATCAGGCTCCTGAAGCTGATGCAGGAATGGATCAGACGATTCATGTCCCGGCTCCAGCCCTTCTCAATTCCCTCAGTATAGATGTGACGGTAGCATTGGACGGATCTGGATCCATAGATGCAAATGATGATGAACTGTCGTATTTATGGACTATTGAACAAGGTGAAGGTATAACTCTTTCTGACTCATTAATATCCAATCCTGCCTTCATAATACCTAATGCAGTTGAAGTTGATACTTTTGAATTCTTGCTGAAGATTACTGATGAACACGGCTTGTTTGATATTAGTGATAGTACAGTAGCAATTTTTATAGCACAGAATGATTCCCCAACAGCTGATGCTGGAGATGATCAGACAGTGGATCAAGGTACTGAGGTCACATTAAACGGTCAGGGCTCCGATGATACAGATGTCAGTAACCTTTTGGGGAGCCTCACTTATAATTGGACAACACTATCTGGAATTCTTTTAAGTAGTTCTGCTGCTCAGTCTCCTGTTTTTACCGCACCTGATGAAATAGATACCACAATCTATACATTTTACTTAGTTGTAAGTGATGGGGAGTATAGTTCTTCGCCGGATTCAGCAACTGTTTCTGTCTTGCCTAATAAGCCTCCATCTGTTAATGCTGGCAGTGACCAGGAAGTAGACCAGGGGACCATAGTCACTTTGGAGGGTTCGGCTTCTTCAGATCCAAATGATGATGATTTGGAATTTCATTGGGAGCTTTGGTCTTCCCCCTCGGATGATGGAATCTCAGTGGAAATTACTTTGTCTGATACTGCAGTAGCAAATCCTTCCTTTACTGCGCCGGATAGAAATGAAATTTCATACTATGTATTTCTGCTCACTGTAAATGACGGGTTCATGGATTCTGAAGCAGATCATGTCCGCCATGATTCACCAGCTAAGGTTACTATCACAGTTCTGCAGAATAAACCTCCCGTGGCAGATGCTGGTGCTGATAAAAAAGCCTATAGAGGGAATAGTGTGATGTTAAGCGGCACAGGGTCAACGGACATCAATTTTGATGGAATTGCATTTGAATGGTCGTCTGGTGACTCAGTGTTTTCAACAGATTCTAGTCCCTATCTTTACTTGCCCGGGGATTTGTCTCAAAATACAGAATACACTTTTCTTCTAACGGTTACAGATGATGATATGGCTTCATCTCTTGTTGATACTATGCTTATTTCTGCTTTGGTTGATTCTGTTGCTCCCCCTGATGTGCCCAATGTGTATATTACAGCAGAACATCGTAAAGTTATAATCAGTTGGGATGCTTCCGCGGAAGAGTCTATAGACCCATTTTCAGGCTATTCTGATTTTGAAGGGTACAAAGTGTATAAAAGCACTGATGGCGGGGAAACCTGGGGGGGAGCTCAAAATAAAATTTATGACTTCTACGGTAATTTTATTGGCTGGAGACCAATAGTCCAGTTTGATTATACTGAAACCCAGGATACATCCCGGTGTATTTATGAAAATAGTTTTGGATGTGAGGATGGTGTAAGGAGAGAGGAAATCTCTGGCTTGGATCCAATGGCTCCTCGAATTAATTTAGGATCAAACAGTGGCCTTCAGCACAGCTTCATAGATTCAAATGTGGTAGATGGATTTGAATACACTTATTCAGTAACCTCCTATGACATGGGACTGAGAACGTATATTCATACATATATACCAATTGTAGGTTCAGACTCTCTTTATCAAGATAGCACAGAATGGTCTCCTTCAAATCCGGCTCACGGTCTTTTTGGTCCTGACATTCTGCCTGTTTACGGTGCATACAAGAGTCTTGAGTGTACAATAGGCTCAAGCGATGCTGATCCAAATTTTGTTTCTATTATACCTGGATATAAAGCAAGCAACATTACCTTCCCGGATATTAAGAATGCAGAGGAATTTATTGTTCCTAATGAAGGAACAATTGGTAATGGCAAAAAATTCTATGCTATTGTAGACGAAAGTTTATTAACCGATGATCTGCTCAGATTTGAAATCCAGGCTGAATTACTGATGGAGGATGTGAACAAAGATGGTATTATAGAAACGAAAAGTAATACAGATAATAATATAGATTATTTTAGTGGTTACCCCACAGGAAACCCGCTTTTGTTTGCTTATGAAGTAGTGGATACTTTATCTCAGCTGCCCGTGAATGTAGGTAATGAGTATTCCATAGGTACCCTAAGCACCACCCAGCAGGACAGTCTCATGGATTTGCCCGGGGCCGATAGTCTCAGTGGAATTATCCGTTTACCACAATATAAGATTGAAGCTTTTCCCTTGAAATACCTGGATGATACGGATTATGAGAGTAACTGGACCGATATATTTGATGGAGTGCGCTTGCGGTTTGATAATTCTCTTAAAAGTGTTCCTCAAAACTTTCAAGCTGTGATAAAAAATCAATATTCATTACCAGATACAGGGTTAATAAATAACCTTGATATTGAGTTAGAATTTGGAAACCAGGGGATTGCCTTTAATCAAAGACCGCCATATAGTTACAAAATTGAATTCAGCACATCGACACTTGATACAGCCCAGGAAGTTACACCAAGCGGTGGTTGTGCCGCGGCTCATGAGGGTTTTAATACAATTTTACCGTTCAAAGTAACCAATTTAACAACGGGGAAACGCGTACCGGTTCGGGTTATGGATAATGGTTTGGATGGTAAGGCAGCAACAAATGATAAAGGAGAGGGAGACTGTGTCTGGGAACGAGGTGAGGAGATCCATTTTACGTTTGATTCTGTCAAAACCACTTTTGGAGCGGACGGTAGGTTGAACACCCAAGATGATGACATTCCCTTTCCTAATTATACATTTATTTTAAAATTAGATTTTAAATATTTTAATTACTTTGCAGGTTATACTGAACCATGGAAAG
>DPYO01000017.1:0-1090 GCA_003535775.1 Fidelibacterota bacterium
AGTTTGGGAGAAAAATTGGTATATATTCGTTTTTGAAAATTATCGCCCGGATCTGTCCTACGGTAATCATATCGAAGCCCTGTACCTAAGCTCCAACCATTTCCAATGGAATATTTGGATTGAAGAAAACCCCCTACAGATAACTGAGAAGGCAATTTATACTGGGGATTAAATACAGTAACCTCCGAGCGGGTCCATTCCACATCTGTTCCCATCATAAAATTCCACCTTGCCCACTTTGTGATGAGTATTTCGGAGCGAATTCCAAGGCTTATGTCATCATAATCCCGTCCCCCTTCTTTTTTATCTTCAGGGGTATCACCTCTATCATAATAGTGGGTGTTGAATTTGTTTAAGAATACCGAGTGAGACATAGACAGGCCTTTCTTAATGGCATAGAACCCATGACCTTGTAGATATTGAGATAAACGCTCAGACTTTCTATAGGAAATAAGTGTGTCAATATCAAAACCCGGATGCCCAATATCAGAATAAGATATAATATGACTTAGACTATAGGTTCGGCCTTTTTGATCTTTATATCGCATATAGGACCTAAGCCGGGTTATTTTATCATCAGCATTAAACCGATGGCCTTCAGATGATCGGGACATAGTATTGACACCATAGGCCCACTTTCCTTTTTCATTTCTATGGGTAATGCTGAATTGACCTGTAGTATTTGCTCCACCAGATAATCTCAGAATTGTATTATTATTTGTACCGTTATGATCCGTGATCAGATTAATTACACCACCCATGGAATTATGTCCGTATTGAGCGGACGCAGGACTATTATCAACTTCAATACGCTGAATACTTTCCAAGGGAAGCGAGTTCCAGTCCGGTGAACCACTATTAGGGATAAGGATTGGGAAACCATCGAGTAAAATCAATACCCGATTGTTATAGCCGCCAGGCTTGTAATCTGATGAACCTCGAATAGATACATTTACATTCCGCCCATTGGGATGAGCAAATTGGACATCTACTCCTGGTATATCTCTAAGAACATCTGAAACGGATTCTTTATCCATGGACTTTATTTTATCAGAGTTAATGACATCAACAGATTCGTAGCCCAAACGAG
>DPYO01000017.1:1469-8771 GCA_003535775.1 Fidelibacterota bacterium
AAATCAATGTTGAGTTCTATATTATTTTTATCAATTATAATTTCACGTGAGTCAGTCTTAAAACCAATAACAGAGGTTTCCAGAGTAAATGTCCCCTTGGAGAGATTTAGTTCAAAATAACCGTATGGATTGGAAGCAGTACCCTGACCTGTTTCCCTGATGTACACATTGGCATTTGGTATAGACTTCTCAGTAACACTATCTTTTACATAGCCAGAAACCGTTGCTGCCCAGGATGCAGTTAGAACAATCAGTAAAATAAATGTTAAACGGTAGATCATTATTGTTCTTGGGGATTTATAATAAGCTGATTCAGAAGTTCTTCAATATCTTGTTCAGATACAGGTTTATTTCTGTCTCCACTAAGGAACAGTCCCATAAATAAACCTCCCATTGCCTTGAATAGTAATTGGGTATCCAGTTGTGGAAATTCACCAGCCTTAACCCCGTCTTCCAATAAACCCTGAATAATTGCATACAATCTGTTTTGATATAATTTCCAGGGCTGTTCCTTGATGGTAATGATCTTAGGAACATTGAAAAGAAACTCGTAAAGCCCCGGGCGGTTTCGGATATTTTCAGTAATCTTCAGAAGGATGTTTATAAACGTCTTCCGCGGTCTTGTTTCCTCAGCAATTATTGGCTCGAGGCTAATCCAAAGAGATTCCCAACCGTTTACCAGTATAGCAGAAAAAACCTCTTCCTTCGAATGAAAATAATAATAGAGAGTAGCTTTCCCAAAACCGGACCCGGCTGCAATCTCATCCATAGTTGCACCCTCAATTCCCTTTTTTTTAAAGACACCCAAGGCACCTGCTAAAATTCGTTTTTTCCGCAATGCCCGTTCTTCAAGTTGTCTTTTTGAGATTGTCATAATATTCTTGGTCTAATACTCGACTACCAAGTCGAATATTAAAATCCTTAGATTATATATCACAACATATTTTACATATTTACATTTTTCTAACTAGATAAGTCCGGGGAAAAATCAATGTCCCCAATCTGTATTGATTATAAATGAATCCCTAAAATCATCCGTAACATGAACTCAGGCTTATTATTTATTATTTCAGTAAATGCAAATGCAGATCCCAAAGCAACCCAAAAGGTGTCTTTCCCATGGGAAATGACGGGCCCCAGGTAATGACCGTTTTTTCCACCTTTTATCTCCAAACCAATTCTAAGAAGCTCATTAATTCTGTAACTACTACCGGCATTATATTTTAATTCATATTCCCTTTCTCCCTCTTCATATTCGATTTCAAAGACAGGATTTATTGCATAATGAAATGATTCAAAATCTTTTGCTAAAATCAATTTCCATTCGAGAACATGCTTGATAAAATCCGGTTTTCCTTTATATTCAAAATACAATAACGGATCCATCAAATATTGATTCTTCCCTCCAAACTTGTAACGAGCACGTAATTTATACCCTGAATATTGAAATGCGCCACCAGCGGGCTGTTCAAAATTCTGATAAATAGAAAAATCAAATTTATCATTCATCCCGAACTCGAACTCTATATTATGAACAGTTGTAACTGATCCGGCTAAAGAATCCATTTTCGGTGCTTTAAAAGTAAGATAGTGTTCAAATTCTGCCCTACCTCTCTCCATAGTTTTGTATTCATATGTCCAGACATAGAATCGATTATCACCCATAATAATAGAGGCGATAGCCAAAAAGACTATCGGAATAGTTTTTATTTTACAATACATTAATTGATTGCCCTTTATTGGTATTGAGACTAATTATCAATAGATAATATATTATAAATTATGCATAGTCAATACACTTTTTTCTTGACTGAAAAAGAAATAAACAGTAAACTAAACTGACCGGTCGGTTTAGAATATGAATGATACCAGACAAATCCAGCGTAAAGAACAAATCATGGACGCAGCTCTTAAAGTCATCATAAGCAAAGGATATGACAACAGCAGGATGGATGATATTGTCGACCTTTCCAGCATGAGCAAAGGAGCTATTTACTGGTATTATAAATCTAAAAAAGAAGTATACCTAAATTTAGTCAACTACTGGGTCATCAAATATAGCACCGTAATTAACCATATTGTCGAAGAAGACGATTCCCCCGCGGAACAATTAAAAGATGTATTTGAATATTTTATTTTGCAATATGAACAGGATCCTTCAGCTTTTAAAGCATTGGTGGAGTTCTGGTCTCTTGCAGGACGAGATAAAGATTTTCAAAAGAAGCTTGATAAGGTATATTCAAAATTTTTAGAGTTTCTTGAGAGGATCATCAATAAAGGAGTAAAATCTGGAGAATTTAAAAATTTAGACGTTCGTATTACTGCTCTTTCCATTATGGTTAACATCGAAGGAATTATCTGGTTTACACTATTTGACGCTCATGGCCTTAGTGCCAGAGAATATATCAATACAATTACCAATTTTATTTTATCCGGTTTAATCAATAAATCTAGTGGCAAAGGATCTGTGAATGAATTCAGCAATAAATAAATATAAAACAGGGGGCTGCTTCCTTATACAGCCAACAGGAGAACACTCCATATTTACCAGAGAACAATTTTCTGATGAACACGGCGAAATTGAAAAAATGGTTAAGGAATTTGCAAGAGAACGAGTTTTAGAAAATAAAGAAGAAATTGAAAAATTTAATAAAGAGCTAAGCTTGAGTCTTATTCGAGAAATTGGAGAATTAGGTTTATTAGGTGTTGATATTCCTGAAGAGTATGGAGGGATGGGTCTTGATAAGATTACATCTGCTATTGTTGCTGAATCACTCATGGCCGGAAGTTCTGCTTCTTTTATAGTTACGTGGAGCGTTCAAACTGGGATAGGATCTCTCCCAATTGTTTGGTTTGGTACACCAGAACAAAAAGAAAAATATCTCCCAAAACTTGTTACTGGAGAATGGATAGGTGCGTATGCTCTTACAGAACCTTCTGCAGGTTCAGATGCCCTTTCTGGGAAGACAAGTGCTGTCCTTTCTGACAATGGAAAATACTATATCCTGAATGGGGAAAAAATCTTCATCTCAAATGGGGGCTGGGGTCAGGTATATATAGTTTTTGCACAGATAGAAGGGGATAAATTCAGCGCATTTATTGTTGATCGGGATACACCAGGTTTTGGGGTAGGTGCCGAAGAAAAGAAAATGGGTATGAAGGGCAGTTCCACCACTTCACTTACGTTTACAGATGCAAAAGTACCTGTAGAAAATCTTCTGTATAAAATTGGCAAGGGAGCAACCATTGCGTTCAATACATTAAATATGGGAAGGTTCAAACTAGCTGCTTCGGATTTAGGGGGTGCCAAAATAATAACTGCAGGGGCTATTAATTATGGTCTTGAAAGGAAACAATTTGGGCAGGCCATCACTAACTTCGATGTTATCAAAGGCAAAATAGCAGATATGGTAATTCGGAGTTTCGCTGCTGACAGCATGATCTACCGCACGATTGGACTTATTCAAGATGCGACAGATCTCCTGGATAAGTCTGATCCTGATTATTATATTCATATGGGCGAAGCAACAGAGCGGTATGCTATCGAAGCATCTATGGCAAAAGTGTATGGAAGCGAAACTACAGCACTCTGCGCTGATAATGGAGTTCAAATATTGGGAGGATACGGTTTTATTGAAGAATACCCAATGGCTGGCGCTTATAGGGATGCACGCATAGATCGAATATGGGAAGGAACTAATGAAATAAACAGACAAATCATCACTGGTTATATGATAAAAAAAGCTCTTATGGAAGAACTCCCTATTCGAGATGCCATCCAAAAACTTGATAACTTCTTTGGTCATGTGGAGAAACCAAGCGAAAACGAAATTCTTAACCGTGAAGCTCAAGCCATTGAAACAGGAAAACGCCTGGCTCTCTACTTATTTCATGAAGCACTTTGTCAGTTTGGACAGGATTTGCAACACGAACAACAGCTCACAGAGATCTTGGCAAATATGTTTATAGAAATATACACAGCAGAGAGCACCATTGCACGGGTTCAGCAGGGTGTTGGAAAAATTAATCTGGAAGGTACTGCTATAGATGTTGCTAAAGTTCATACAGCAGAAGTTTGCCTGAAACTTTTAAATTTAGCCCTTACAGGGTTGAACAGAATTTATCGTGCCCATCTGTCAGAAAAAATTATTGATCACCTTAGAATCTTTCAAACCAAGATGCTTTTATCAACTGACATTATCGGACTAAAACGGAGAATAGCAGAAAAAGCATATGTTAAGAAGGATTATCCATTTTAGAAAAAATATATTTAGGAGTGTATTTTGAATAATAAATCAGTTATCATCGATGCAGTTCGCTCTCCCATTGGTATCAAAAATGGCAATTTGATTGGCATCCGCCCCGATGATCTGGCGGCCCAAGTTATAAAAGGTCTTTTGGTAAGAAACCTCGAAGTAAAACCGGAAAAAATTGAAGACGTGGTCGTGGGCTGTGCTTTCCCGGAGGGGCCACAAGGGATGATTATCGGACGATCAGTAGGAGTTCTCGCAGGGTTGCCGATTGAAACAGCAGGAAAAGTGGTTAACCGCTTCTGCGGCTCCTCCATGGATGCTCTCCATCAATTAAGCACCTCCATAGAAAGCGGTGATATTGACGTAGGCCTTGCGGTAGGTGTTGAAGACATGTTCTCTGTTCCCATGGGTGGTTTTGCACCGGACTTTCATCCAGAGCTTGCAGAACAGGAATTCTACATCGGAATGGGAGAAACAGCAGAAAATCTTGCGAAAGATGGAAATATTTCCCGGGAGGATCAGGAGGATTTTTCTATCCAGTCTCATCAAAAATCTCTTAAAGCATCAGCTGAAGGAAAATTTGATAACGAGTTGATCCCTATTGATGTTTATGGAGAAACAACAGTTGAAAAAGATGAGGGCCCCCGGGAACCTGACGTAGAAAAAATAAAAAGCCTAAAACCAGCTTTTATAGAAAACGGAACCATTACCGCTGCCACAAGCAGTCCAATTTCAATAGGAGCATCCGCCATATTAATTACCAGTGGTGACTTTGCTGAAAAAAACAAATTAAAAGTCCGGGCAGAGGTTATCTCAAGATCTGTTGCCGGTGTAGAATGGACACACATGGGCAAGGGACCTCTTCCTGCTACCGAAAAGGCTTTGAAAAAAGCTGAGCTTACATTGGAGGATATCAACGCTATCGAATTAAATGAGGCTTTTGCCGCCCAGTCCCTGTATGTCATCCGGGAAGGGGGCTGGGATATGGATAAAGTTAATTTCAATGGAGGAGCCATTGCCTTGGGGCATCCTCTGGGATGTTCTGGAACACGAATTATCACTACCCTCATCAACGTTCTGGAACAGAATGATTTATCCTGCGGTCTGGCAACTATGTGTATTGGAAGCGGGCAGGGGATAGCAACAGTTATCAAACGACCATTCTAAATAATAAGGGATTTATATGTCTGAAAAAATTCAAAAAGTAGCTGTCTTGGGGGCAGGCGTCATGGGCGCCCAGCTTGCAGGCCATCTGGCAAACACCGGGATTCCATCCCTTTTGTTTGATATATCACAAGAACTCGCAGAGCAGGGAATTGCCAAACTTTCTTCTTTGAAACCTTCTCCTTTGTACAAACCAAAAAATACAGAGCTGATTACTCCTTGTAATTATGATGATCACATGGAACAAATTAAAGAAGTTGATTGGGTTCTGGAAGCGGTGGCAGAACGGCTGGACATTAAACATATTGTCTACCAAAACCTGATCCCTCACTTAAAAGATTCAGCTATCTTGACCTCCAACACCTCAGGTATTCCTCTTGAAGATTTAATTTCCGTTTTTTCTGATGATGTCAAAACCCGGTTCATGATAACTCACTTTTTCAATCCTCCACGGTATATGCGATTGCTGGAACTCGTACGTGGTCCCGAAACCTCAAATGAGGTATACACATTAATGGCTGAGTTTGGTGAAAATGTTTTGGGCAAAGGAATTGTCCATGCGAAGGATACTCCAAATTTCATTGCCAACCGCATAGGAACTTTTGGAATGATGCTCACACTAAAATTGGCCCGAGAGATGGGTCTTACAGTGGAAGAGGTAGACAAACTTACTGGGACAATTGTTGGGAGGCCCAAAAGCGCCACATTCCGTACCGCAGACATTGTTGGACTTGATACAATGGCTCATGTAGCACAAACTAGCTATGATCGAGGTGATAATGATGAGGAACGGGAAATTTTTAAAATTCCAGGTTTTATTAATAACTTGATTAAAGACGGGCGACTGGGAGCAAAAACAAAAGCAGGATTTTATAAAAAAACAAAAGATAAAGAAATTCTATCCTTAAACTTGGAAACAATGGAATATAGTTCACAAAAAAAAGTACGGTTTGATGGATTCCGGCTAGCCAAGGGTCACCAAAGAACCGGAGAAAAAATCGCTGCTATGGCTTATAGCGATGATAAAGCTGGGAAATTCTTTTGGGAAGTTCTTTCCAGATCACTCATTTACTCTGCAAACAGAATTCCTGAGATATGCGATGATGTGGTTAATGTAGATAATGCCTTGAAATGGGGTTTTGGGTGGGAGCTGGGCCCTTTCGAAGCTTGGGATGCTATCGGCCTAGACCGCTCCGTGGATAGGATGAATGCTGAAGAAAAGAAAGTTCCAAAATGGATTCAGGATATGCTTGCTTCCGGAAAAAATCAATTTTATGAAATTTCTAAAGGATCCCGATATTTTTATGATATGGTATCGAAGGATTTCAAAACAGAGAAACAGGATAAAAAATCTCTGAATTTAAATTTGAAAAAATCTTCCGGAAACCTAGTCACAAAACATTGGAGTGCAAGTATAATCGATGTAGGAGATGGAATCATAAACGTAGAGTTTCATTCTATTCTTCAACCCGTTTTAAACCCCATTGATGGTTCCATTTTACAAATAATAAATGAAGGCCTTGATTTGCTTGAAGCAGGTAAATACAAAGCTATGATCATTGGGAATCAGGGACAAAATTTTTGTGCTGGTGCAAATTTGGCAGGCATTCTTCAATTTTGTGAAAACGGAGACTGGGATGGTTTAGAACAAACTGTTAAGATATTTCAGGATTTGACACAAAAAATCCGGTTTTCAAAAGCACCTGTGGTTGCTGCTCCTTTTCATTTGACACTTGGTGGTGGCTTTGAATTTATCGGGCCGACTGCACACAGAGTTGCATTGGCAGAACTCTACATTGGTGCTGTAGAAGTTGGTGTGGGGTTAATCCCAGGTGCAGGAGGGAATTTACGTCTCCTACTTAATCTGATCGAAAACTCAGGAAAA
>DPYO01000017.1:9153-10201 GCA_003535775.1 Fidelibacterota bacterium
GGGTTTGCAAAAGTTGCCACCAGTGCGGATGAAGCTAAATTCCTGGGATACCTTCTAAAAACGGACACAGTGGTACTCAATAATGATCATCGAATTTGGACTGCAAAACAAAAAGCTCTTGAATTGGCTGAAAATTATTCTCCACCAGAATTTAGAGACGATCTAAAACTCCCTGGTGCTGGTGGAAGAACTGCCATGTCCATGGCTCTAAAAGGATTCAAAGCCCAAGGGAAGATTTCCGATCATGATGAAAAAATCGGGAAAAAACTTTCGTATGTCCTGACTGGCGGAGATAAAGCAGGATTAACAAAAGAAGTGGACGAACAATATTTATTGGACATAGAGCGGGAGGTATTTGTATCCCTGGCAGGAGAATCATTAACTCAAGACAGAATCAGACACATGCTGAAAAAAGGGAAACCACTTAGAAACTAAGTTTTTTGTAAAACTTGGATTCCCAAAACAAACCTTTCTCATCCGAATCTTCATCAGAAAGATTATTTAATACCATTACTCATGGCATCGGTTCTGTTTTGAGTATCGTTGCACTGGTCCTTATGTTAGTCTATGCCAGCTACAATAGTGATGCTTGGAGTATCGTGGGAGTGAGTATCTTTGGCACTACGTTAATTTTACTGTATATGTCTTCTACTCTTTACCACGCCTTTTCTAATGGCAGGGTAAAACAGATATTCAAAACACTAGACCAGTCATTTATTTATTTACTGATTGCTGGAACGTATACACCGGTTTTACTGATTACATTACGAAACACGTTGGGATGGACTGTTTTTGTTTTGGTCTGGGCAATGGCAATTGGTGGCATTACACACAGAATTTTCTTTTTTGATAAATTAAAAAAGCTCTCCCTGGTTTCTTATATTGTCATGGGATGGTTAAGTTTGATTGTCTTTAAATCCCTTCTAAACGCAGCACCTGCTGAATTAGTGGTTTGGTTGCTAATTGGCGGTGCTTTTTATACAGGAGGACTTATTTTTTACAGTTGGGAGAAACTCCCCTTCAATCATGCCATTTGGCATCTGTTTGT
>DPYO01000017.1:10524-10677 GCA_003535775.1 Fidelibacterota bacterium
TTAGGGGGAAGCTTCTCTCACTTTATGGGAATCTATCTTTATCTGGTCTAATTGCTCAGCAATTTAGGATTTACCACTGTACCAATCCAAAAAGTACACACTTATACATTGTACTTGATTGAAAAAAGGACCTGCTCAAACTAATGCCTAATT
>DPYO01000017.1:11068-12195 GCA_003535775.1 Fidelibacterota bacterium
GAGGATTAGAGACTACAAAAGAGTTGGCAAACTTATGTAAAGTAACCGAAAACTCCTTATTGCTTGATGTTGCATCCGGAACAGGAGAGGGGACTTGTTTTTTAGTGGAAGAATTCAAATGCCACGCTGTGGGTATTGATATATCTCAGGTCATGATAAAGAGAGCCAAAGAAAAAGCCCAAAAGAAAAATCTCAATATAGATTTTAAAATAGGTGATGCGCACTATTTACCATTTGAAAATAATAGCTTTGATGTGGTTATTGCTGAGTGTGTTGTTTGTGCGTTAAATAAAGAAATGGCAATTGCTGAAATGATCCGAGTATTAATTCCAGGTGGGTTCATAGGGATTCATGATATTTGCTGGAAAGAAGACACGCCAAATGATCTAAAAGTGAGGTTAAAAGCAATAGAAAATGAATCCCTCGAAACACTGGTGGGATGGAAAAAACTATTCAGTGATAATGGACTTGAAAATTGTTCAGTAACTGATAAATCCCATCTAATGTCAGTCTGGATGGAAAGCAATAAAAAAAACCTGGGATTTACAGGTCAATTACGGATTGGGATGAAAGTATTTAAAAAGTGAGGGATCAAAGGAATTAAAACGATTCTGGAATCAGAGAGAATTTTTAAAAGCCCATATGCTGAATATGGTATTATTGTTGGACGTAAACCAATTAAGGACTGATCAGAAATAATATACAAAACATTATTATTGAGGCAGTCTTTTCAGGTTCTTTTCCTGAAACAGTTTTTCTTCAATTCCTGTATCCACTTTCAAATCTTCAAACACAACTTTCGTAGTATGATTTTTTTGAACGTCTTTTACATACACGGAAGATAAAATGTAATAATCCCTCATTCTTGTACTCTGAAACGATTTTACTTTTTTCAGTTTCCCTTTTTTATCGAATGATTCTTCTTTCACCGCAGTTAGCGTTTCTTTATTAATCCAGGATTTGTGTTTTGAATAAGAAGATTTTACCTTCTTTTTTGGAACTACTTCTAGCACATAACATACTGTTGAATCGACCATATCATCTTCCAGTCGTTTATATTCATTTTCCTCCAAATCACGATTGGACATATCTTCATAACTCAGGTCTGATCCCATAAAAGAATCTCC
>DPYO01000017.1:12527-13838 GCA_003535775.1 Fidelibacterota bacterium
TTTTTTTCGCAGTAATTCTGCGAATCTTTTTAAATGCCGGAAGCCACATCCTCATTTCATCATCTTTCTCTTCATGCTCAATTTTCAGAAAGGCAACTCCCTTATCATCTGCTGGAGCCATAAACCATAATATCTGTTTTTCACCACCACTGAGCGTTTTTGAATAAATTGTAGACGTTCTAGTCCTTCCTTTTGAATTGGTCAAAATCATGGTTGTTTTTGAACTTTGATCTTTTGGTGTAGCTCTGTCTTCAACCATTTTCGCAATTTCATAACCGGTTTGGCCCAAGATCACATAAACAATTACTAACATGATACACAGTATTTTCATAGTGAACTCCTAACCAATAATTAATTTGTTTTTCATCAATTCAGCTAAAGCTGCAAGCAGTGTCAATGTTCCCACGGAGGTTGATACCATTGCAAACACCATGAGCCCACCCATGTGTTGAATCGGGAGAAACTGTGAAAAAAGTAAAGCACCAAAAGCCATATTTGAGAAGGCGTCCAAAATAATTGGATACCCTACATCATCTACAACGTCCCGGCTTAATTTATCTTTAGAAATCCCAGAATGTGCCATTCTCCGAAATTGGGAAACATAATGGATGGCAAAGTCCACACCGACACCGATGATTATTGAAGACAGAATTGCCGTAATATGACTTAAGTCTATACCAAATATTCCCATCATTCCATAATTGAGAATGACAGCCGATGCCAGTGGAACCACTGCCAGGGAACCCCAAATTAAGCGTCTAAAAAAAAGAGATGCAATCAATGCAATTAATGCAATGGAAACGATGATACTGATAAATGAAGATCGCACTACCAGCCGTACTAAATCCCTGAACACTACCAGCATTCCTGTAATTGTAACCCGGGTTTTCTGTCCCAATTCCTTCGCAACAAACTCTTCTGTTTCTCCCACCATTTTTACAATTTCAGAGCTGGACATATTTCGCAGCATTGTGGTGGTCAACCCTGAAGAATAGTCATAATCTACAAGAGAACTGAAATCATCCGGATCACCGGACATGGAGTAAATGGTGAAAAGATTATTAACTTTTTCTCTTGAATCCGGAATCGTTTCAAATACAGGATCGTCATCCATGACCGATCTATGCATCTGCTGGATCACTTCAGCTATGGAAAGAGTGGAACTTACCTGTGGTTTTTCCTCCAGAAATTTTCGCAGTTCAACCATTTGGTTCAACACTTCAGGAGATTTCATATCTCCCTGCATATAAAACTGCATATCCATAGTGCCCAGCATCTCCCGATCCAAAAACTCCAGACTTTCCCGTATTT
>DPYO01000066.1:0-288 GCA_003535775.1 Fidelibacterota bacterium
AAATTATTAGCTGCCTTTCTACTAAAACAACGGTACAAAAATGTCGAAACCAAACTCCCCTTCCGATTTTCCTGAAAACGGAATCATTGTTCCACCAAATTTTTCCAGAGCATCCAGTATTAGAGGATATTTAGGAGAAGATTCCAGCAATGCAAAAGTTGTATCCTTCCCTGAATACGCAGCATTATTTAAACGGATTTGAAAGCAGTAATTATTTTCAGCAGAATTTTCGTGCAAAATAATATTGGATTCTTTTGCCGGCACAAGCCCAACCCGGAGTCGTAATTC
>DPYO01000066.1:703-2010 GCA_003535775.1 Fidelibacterota bacterium
CAGTTTGGGCTCACTGATAAATTCCAATTTACGTCCTGGATGCTGTAAAACAAACAGCTTTACCAGTAAAGAGAAGAATCGATCCAGTAAACAAAGATCGGTTGTAGACAATCCAGCGAAATATTGCAAATCTTCAGAAAGAATACCCGATTGTTGGTACCATTTCCGGAAGTCTTTCTGGATATCTCCCGAAAGTGTAGCACCTACTTTTTCTATTAAATTCAAAGATTCTTGCAGCCACTCGCTCCAAGCGTTGAGCAACCAATGTCCGCTCAACGAAGTTGTGGAACCAAGCATGAAATCCGATGGGGATTCTCCGCGGTAAAGTGCCATTTCCACAGTAGCCAATAATTCACGACGCTTGAACGGTTTTACGATGTAACCTGAAGGAGTGGTTTCTTTTGCTCGTTCAATGATGGATTCGTTGGTGAATGAAGTCAAATAAACGACTGGAAGTTGGAACCGCTTACGGAGTTGACGTGCGGTTTCTATTCCGTCGATTTCTCCTGCCAACAGAATATCGACAAGTACTAAATCCACCGACTGTTTTTCCAAAGCCTCCAATGCCTCTTCTCCTGAAGCACAAACCAATGGAACTTCGTGTCCTGCTTCCCGGAGACAGAAAAGGATGTCATCTGCCACAATAGCTTCATCCTCAATGATTAGAATTCTACCTTTAATCATTTTACTCCTGAAAGATCAATTCAAAACAAGTTCCGTTGTTATTTTTGAGACTGTATTCACCTTTCAACTGCTGAGAAAGAATGTGAATCAGCCTCATTCCTGTACTGTGACTATTCTGCCAATTCAGATCTGGTGGCAACCCAGGTCCATCATCGTCAACAGTAAGAAAAATACGCTTTCCGGCTAAAATTTTCAATTTTATGCTAAGCCTACCTTTCCGCCCCTCAGTAAAAGCATATTTCAATGAATTGGTGATCAATTCATTGATAATCAAGCCACAGGGAATTGTATAATTGACATTTAAAGACACCGGATCCAAGTCCAAATTCAATAAAACTTGATCAGAGGTAATGCCAAAAGAAGAAAGTAACTCTTCGCTCAAGTGCGAAATAAAATCAGGTAAATCGATGTGAGACAATGAAGTGGAATGATACAATTTTTCATGCACCATCGACATGATTTGAATACGCTGTTGCAAATCACGCATAAGTGTCGCCAATTGCTCATCGTGAATATTTCTGAATTGTAAGCGTAACATACTTGAAATAATCTGCATGTTGTTTTTGACGCGATGATGCACCTCCTGCAACAGCACTTCTTTTTCCTGTAAAGATGATTTCAAC
>DPYO01000066.1:2412-4649 GCA_003535775.1 Fidelibacterota bacterium
CACCTGTTCTTCAAGTGTATCTTTGTATCCCAACAACTCTTTCTCTGCACTGGTACGCCGTGTGAGTTCTGAATGGAGTTGATGATAATAGTCTTGTAGCGATTTCCGCATCCGATTGAAAGCCACAACTACTTCATTCAATTCATCTTTGCGCTGATGTCGAAGTAATACTAAGGGTGCGTCCAGTTTTTCCGGTGTAACTTCATGGGCATAACGAGCCATTGTGCTTAGGTGCCGAGTAATCAAAAACTGGACTAAAACAAAGATAAAACCGGAAATCAAAAATGTTTTTATTCCCTGTGTTAGCAATATGATCAAGAGTCTTTCCCAAAGTCTAGCGTACACATCATTAAGCGAAGCCAACAACCGTAATTCTCCTAAATCAAAGACCTCCGACTGATGTGTGTAACGTAATGGGAAACGATTCTCCAAAAACTGATCTTCAATTAATTCCCCTTTTATCAATAAAACACCTTCCGGAGAATTAATTTCAGCATATTCAATTTCCGGCAACTGCATCACACCTTCCAGCAATACCTCAGCTTGCCGTAAATCTGTCATCCAGAGACTGTTGACAATACCTCGAAGATAACTGCTTTGAATTTGAGACATGCGTTCCTCAATTTGATCAACATCACGTCGAAAATCAGCATAAAGCTGGTAACCCGTTCCCAACAAAGTAATCAGGGAACTTGCCAAAAGGATATAAACAATTAATCGACTACTGATGGACTCAAAATCAAACAGTCGTTGAAAGGTTGAACTAATAAATTTATTCATGGTTCATTTTGTCGAATAAAAATATCGTATTCCTCCATAAAATTCAGTATAGTTTACATTAATTCTGTCAACATCAAAAAAACGGAATTATTACAAAACTATTAAACAAAATGGTATCTTTAATGAGCATTAGTTTTTTTACAATTTCCAAACATTTTCTACAGGTCAAGATTAGCTTAACTGAAAATCACAGAATTCAAATTACAGTCTAACTGAATACACTTCAAGATTGTCAAATATTTAACATTGCTCCAACAGAGCTGCCCATGAAAAACGATGCATTCAACTATCCGCAGGAGAAATTTCATCGTGAACTGGAAGTAAGTCGCAACAAAGTTCGAATCATGGAGTCGACACTTTCAGATTTTTTTGAAGAATTGAGTTTTGTCCACAAACAATCATTGCTGCTTAATGACCCCCGTGGAAGCGTCATTTCCGAAGCACTGTCTGATTTACTGGAGGAACTACATTTCACCAACAAACAATTGACCGTATTGCAAGGGAATCTGGAAGATGCCGTCCAAACTGCATTTGCAAAAGATGCCGGACAACGTCTGCGTGAATTACTGGTCCAACTGATGATCCTATCACTCCAACATTGGGAAGAAAACTCTGGAACCACAAAAATCGAACTTGCCGAACAAAGCGGAATTTGGAAGGTCCATCTAGACAAGGGCTACTTCCGTTTACGAACTTTTGACCGCTACCTCAGCGTTCCCAGTGTTCCTAAAAAACCACGCTGGAAAGATGTCACCCGAACCGCACGGTATGTCCTTGCTTCTGGTGAATCTTCAGTTTCCGATCAGTTACGTTTAACACTAAAGGAATTTCAAAAGCACCTTTTACAAGCTGCCAGTTGAACCATATTTTTTGTCTTTTTCCTACCTTACCGCTCGTCTTTAAGTAAAAATAATAAAAATAAAATCTTTTTTTATATCTTTTAACTCATTGATTATATGAGTAATAGATACAAGTTTTTACCGATTTTTCCAGAAATACTTCTTGACACAAATTCAAATAATGCAGTAAAACTGTCAGACAAAATAATGAAACAAATTTTCATTTCAATTAGTACATTTATGTGGAGGATTAAGCGAGCTAATATTGGACACGCTCTACGATTATCTTCTCTGCTGTTTTTGTTTTGGATGTCCACTGCAACAGTGTTAGCAGTTTCACCTCCTTCACCTAGCAAAATTTATAGTTTGGCTTTTTTTGCGCCACGTGGAGAAGGAGATCCGTTTTGGGGACTGTTCATCGGTTTTATGCAAAAAGCCGTAGACGATTTCGGTGCGGAATTGAGGGTCCATTATGCAGATGGAAACCGCGAAAAAATGCGCCAGCAAATTGCAAGAGAAGCAACATCAAAAAATCGCGCAGATGTTTTGGTTTTTCCTAATTTCAAAAAAGGTGGTGAAAATTTTTTGAAAATAATTGAAGAAAATCAGGTCCCTGCC
>DPYO01000138.1:0-16573 GCA_003535775.1 Fidelibacterota bacterium
CGGTAGAATTTTCCATATTGACCGGTAAAATCTTCATGATGAAGATGAAGCCAATCAATGTTATCTAAGCCCCCGATAAATACCTCTTCATCCCAGAGCGATTCGTAGGGCACTTCTGCGTAGGTGAGGGCAAGGGTTACAGCATCGTCCCACGGTTGTTTATTTGGCGGGGTATAAATGGCGATTTTCGGAGCTTTTTCAAGAAGGATTACTTCCATGTTGTTCTGATCAATTGTACCGTAAATTGATAATACATCTCCCTCATGGACTCGTTCAAAACTGACTCCCCGGATCCTACATTCCTGAGAGATGAAAGGATATTCGTCCACCATGAAAGAACCCCCGCGATAATTTAAGAGCCATTCCACATTGATATTTTTAGTGAGGATATCAAAAGCAATTCCGTACGCCTTGAGATGATCTTTCTGGGAAAAGTCCATCGGTATCAGGATTTTCTGACACAAACTAAATTGAATTATGAAAATTAATAGGAATATTATTTTTGTTATTTTCATTTTAGGGATCAGCTTTTCAGCTTTTCATTTAATTTTCTCACATGAAACCGAACTGGTTCACATAGAAGGGAGGCAGGGAACTCTTCTAAAACCCTGTAATAATAATCTAAAGCTTTTTTGGGTTCGTTTTTTGATTTTTCCAGGATCTCACCATAAAGTACCCACCCAATATCTCCATGTTGAGTCTGCGTGAGTTTTTCCGCCAGAAGCAGTGCTTCCGGAATTTGATTCAGGGTTTTGCGGATGAGGGCTTCTCTAAGAATTGCTTGTGGCAGGATAGAGGCATTGGGATATTGTTCCCGTAGGTAATATAATGCCTCTGCTGATTCTGAAAGTTTTTTTTGCCGGATCAGAAACTCTGAAGAAAAGAATAGTTCAAACGCCATTCTGTCTTCCGAAGAACCGGAGAGATAGTGTTGTTGGATAAGGTCACGTAATTCCAATAAATCGTTAAAGGAAGCTGCTTCCGGGCGAATGGTTCCCAGGGCAGATTTAATAAGAACCATAGCAGAGTCCGGGCGCCCTGCAAGCAAATTAACCTGAATAAGACGGTTGAGAAATGTTGTTCCCCTAGAGAGCTCGTGTTCAAAATAAGCCAGGGCAGCAGTTGTGTCACCTTTAGCCAGATAAAGATCTCCTATTCGCAAACGAATATCATTTTCCAGCGTTTTTTTAGGTTTGGAACGTAAAGCTGCTTCGTATGATCTGGAAGCGCCATCAAAATCCATTGTTATCCTATATTGTATTTCACCAAGCCGGAAGTGGGCGGAAGCCGAAAAGGATGAAACAGGCATTTTAACCAGTAAAGAGTCATAGAATTGAAATGCGGTTTCAAGTGAGGAAAAAGAGAGATTTTGATCTCCGTAAAAATGATTTTCAAAAAATATATTATCAGGAAAATATTGAACCAGGGGAAATTTATTCTGGCTAGGGATAATTTTATTTTCAAAAGTAAGTCCCAGGCCCAGCAAAGCTTGTCCGATAATTTTGGTGTTATTGGATATTAACTCAGGAGAGAGAAGTAGTTCATAGGCTTTGACTGCCAGCTCATATCTCCCTTCCCTCCGAAGATTATCAGCAAAGCCTAACCAGCGTATCAAGTCTTCCTTCGTTGTAAATCCTAGAGTATGGTGTTGATTAAAAGCTTTCGTATAATTACCGGTTTTAAAATAAAATGAGGCAGCCAGTACCCGTAAAGCTGACTCGTTTTTTGCTACATTTTCCAGAATCTTTTTTTCAATCACGGCACGAGCTTCTTCTTCATCGCTCATATGGAGAATCCTGTCTGTAATCATCTTTTTCTGCTGGAGATTTGCAATAAGGTAACGAATAAATTCATCCATAGCTTTGTCAAACACTCTTCGTGCCTTATAATAATTTGCCAGATCCAGAGAAAGTAAAGCATGGTTATTAAGTTTCTCACGTCCCCGGTACACCACAGCCTCCATTTCTTCTTGGAGTGACAATCGGCTGTACATATACATGAGGATTCTATAAGTATTGGGAGTATTACCAAATTTAGATTCTAAATCATTCCATATTTTTTCTGCACCTTTAATATTTTTATTAAGATACTTAGCTTCTCCCAACTCTAAATGGGACTGGAGATCATTAGGAAATAATTTTATGTGTTCTTTAATTAAAAGGACCGTTTTGGGATAGTTTCCCATTTTTTTGTATACGTTTTTTAACTTTTGGTATGCCTGTAAATTTTTTGGTTCATTATTTAGTAATCCTTCATAAATGGCAACGGCATTTTCCAGGTTTCCCTGTTTTTCCATAAGAGCAGCCGTTTTTAAAACGGCTGAAGAGTTTTGACTGTATAAAATTTGTATTCCCAGAAAAAGGGGGAGCAAAATAGTGAGGAAATTTTTATTCATTTTCAATGTTTTCATTGATAATATTTTCAGGCTCTTTAGAGGTTTCTAAAAAACTCGCTTGGCCTAGAGCATTAAAATAACGTCGGATCATTGTCTGATAATCCCGGGAATATCCTGCCTTCATTGCCTGATTCAATGCCTCAATAGTAATGCTTTGCCTTTGTCCCAGGTCAATGGGGAGACCTGATGGGCCTATAAATACATTGTTTTGGTTTGCTGTTGTTGCCAACCTTTTTTCCTTCTGTCCTCGTCTAGTTAATGATTTTTGAGAGTCCAGCATTCGGGAAAGGATGCGTTTCTGTCTTTCATATGTTTTCCGTGAATATTTTCGAGATTTAAGGTCTTTAATTACTTCTTCCATTTCCTGTGCTGCACCACTCATATCTCCAAGACCCTGTTGTCCGGACTCTGCCATTTCATTCATGAGTTCCTGCAAAGATTTTTGTACCTGCTTTTGGCTAGAAAGCATTTGTTGCATCATAGCCTGCTGTGTGTTCGCAGCAAGCTGGCTAAAGGCAAGCTGCATTCCCTGGCTGTTAATGGATTGCTGCTGTCCAGACAGGCCTTCCATCTGTGCCAGAAATTGTTCAAATCCACTAGCTGATCCACCAGACTGCATTTGCTGAATGGTATTGTATATTTCTAAGGCGGCCTCATTCAGCGACTTCATGGCAAGTACCTGATGTGATTTGGCATTATTCCCTTTTCGTTCAGCAAGATTATCAATGGACTCTTTAATCTCTGCTGATGCCCTCCCTAAAGACTTTCCTATTTGTGGTGTAACAGCAAAGGTTTTTTTGGAAAGATCCATTAGTGCTGACATAACCTGAGTGAGCTGGTCGCTCAGCATTTGCTGGTACACTGCAAGATCCTTTATTCTGGGGGAGTTTCTTGGAATCCCGGAGGTTGTTTCATGAAGGGATTCTTGAGATTTTGAAAGCGTGAGAATGTCCTGCATAATTGATTGAAATTCTCCTGCCATTTCAGAAGTGGTTTCCTGCTGGAATTGTTGTTGAATGTTCAGTGCCATTTGATGAAATGACTGGAGATTCTTGAGTGCAGAACGGCTGGATTGTTTGGAGGAGGAAGAGGCTTCCTCTCCTAATTGATTGGCAGACTCAGAAAGATCTCCTTCGGTTTTTTCTGCCAGCTCGGACTGGGAGAGATTCTCCATCGCCTCAGAAGAAGACTTGCTGTACTCCTCCATAATATCTGAAGCATCCTCCATGATATCCAGGATGTTTTGGAATTCCTCCAGATTTCTTTTTTCTTCCTGCTCTAACTTGGAAAATTCAGAAGGATCAGTAGTATCATTGGTTTTCTGAATATTATCATTTAGAACATCCTGTTCTTTAACAAGCTGCTCAAGGCGTTTAGTGATTTCATAGGTCATTTGTTCTGCCTGTATGCGTTTTAGAATATCAATAAATCGATCAAGCTCCTGTTCAATCTGCTCCATGTTTTGAGATAATTGATCCATAGCGGACATGAGGTCTTTCATATCCAAATTTTCCAGGGCGTTCCTAGCCTCATCCATATTCATGAGCAGATCTTCAGAAATTAATTCATTCACGAGGTTTTGCAATTCTTGGAATTTTTCCATAAGGTCTTGTGAAAAAAGACCATGTTTTTCCCCAGATTCTTCCAGAGTTTTGATGGCTTCGGTCAATTTTTTCAACTGTTCAATTTCCTCTGAGGCTTCTTCCAGTATCTTTTTTATTTCTTGCTGTTGTTCCCAGTTAATTTCTTCACTTTTCAAGAGCTCCAAATCAGTTTTTTCCAAGTGTTCTTGGAGAGCAATGAGTTCCTCAAGCTGGATTTCAGTTTCTTCGATAATGTTTTGTTCTTTCTCCCCCATAGCTGTAAAAAGATCTGCAAGGGAAGGCAACCGAGCAATAAAAGTTCCTGAAAGTGTTTTTTTAGGTCCGGAGACCTCATCATTATCGTACAGCTCAAAATGAAAGTGAACCTCATCTTCTGGCATAAGCCCTAAATCGGACAAGTCCCATACAGTATATATTTTTTGATGAAGCTGTTCCGGTATGAGATCAGGGATTGTAAAGATTGATATAAATGGATCTATCTGGAGATAGGTGGGCCGGCGGAGTTCATATCCAATCTGGAGTGTTGAAAATCCGAAATCGTCTTCAATTTCAAGATGAAGCGGTAATAGCTGGTTTTCTCCAAGTTCGATGACAGGGGGTGGAGCAATTATGTGCAGATCGGGGAAAAGGTCTGGAATAACCTCGAGGTGGTATGGGATTGGATTGCGGTTCGTGATTCCGCGTTTATCCAGAAGGTGTACAGTAAACATACCATCCTGATGGAGCAAAAACTCTCCTTGAGCGCGTTTCCCACGAGAAGTTAATTGTATTTCATTGTCACCAAGGAGTAAAAAACTTTTCTCCAGCACTCTGTTGCTTGAAAGTTTTATTGATATAGTTGATCCTTTCAATCCACGGACATTTGCCTGATTTCCTGCTTGTATTTGTGGTTTTAACTGGGAATATTTTGGTGGAATGACTGTAATGGAGAAATCTTCCATTGTCGGCCTATCAGTTACAAGGATTCGGTATTCATTGGAAGAAACCTTTTTCCATGTTTGCCAGAAGTGATCAGCGGGAACAAATGCCTGATAAGAGTAATCATGATAGATATCGTTTATAACAAATGTATAGAGTTTGCTTGAATCGGGTGATGATTTGACCAGCAATGATGATGTTTGAGTTGAATCCATGTCCTTACTGACCAGAGGAGTGAGGCTCAGGAAAACTGTATCCGGCAGAACGGAAGCTGCCTTAATGGATAAAGAAACCGATTCTCCTCCTAAGATGCGGATATCTTTTGTGATACTTTCAAGAACAAATGGTTTTGGTACAGCAAATTTAGTTCTGGGATGTATCCAGCGATAAACGGCGCCAGAGCTATGATTCCAGAAAATTGAGATGGATAATGCCACTAGAATTAAGAGAGTGAGTGTTATTTTTTTCCCGCTCCAGACTAAATTTTTTGGAAAAAGATCTTTTAACTTTAACATTGTTAACTTGTGAAAGACCTCCTGTATAAAAGACTGGCTGAGGTCTTGAGACGTGCTTTGAGCCAAGCTACGCTCCAATTGCAAAGCGTTGACAACTGTATCCTTTTTGGAAAATGAAAGAACCCCTATGTTTCGGGCAATAGTCGATAAACGAAAACGGTATATTTTGTTTTGGAATATTCGAAAAAGAATGATGATAATGAAGATGATACAAAGAGAAGCAACCACGAGTAAGGCATTCCATGTTCCTAAACGGATGTTTGCTGGTAAATAGAATACAGATTCAATGCATATCCCTAAGAGCACTAAACTGAGGATAGAAGCATAGAGTATCCACCCTAAGAGATAAAGATCATTTTTGATTTTAACAGTTCGAATATGCCTTAAAACACGAGCTATAGATATCTGAGAGTTTGTCATATCAATAAATTAAATTCAATTAACTATATAATGGATCATTGTGTAAGAGCGAAGTAAATGATGTTCACACCCATTTGTAAAGCTTTCTCACGGATGTCCGCGGGATCTTTGTGCACTTCCTCGTCTTCCCAGCCATCACCAAGGTCACATTCATAGGTATACAACACCATGAGTCGATCTTCATTGAACAGTCCAAAAGCCTGGGGGTCTTTTCCATCATGTTCGTGTACTTTCGGAAGACCGTTTGGGAAATCATAGTAGGAGTGAAAAAGAGGATGGTCATAGGGTAATTCAACAAAATCTTTGTTTGGGAAAACACGTTTCATTTCCCGACGAAAGGATTTATCCATTCCGTAATTATCATCAGCATGTAGAAATGACCCCCTGAGTAGAAATTCCCGTAAAATAATAATTTCTTCTTCGCTGAACCGGACATTTCCATGTCCTGTCATATAAAGGTAAGGATAACTGGTTAATTCCTTATCTGTTAATTTGATACGAACCTCCTCTTGGACTGACTTAATGAATGTCCTGGAAGAAAGATAGTTCAAAAGATTGGGCAGGCTGCTTGGATCGCTGTACCAATCACCGCCGCCGCTGTACTGAATCCGTGCTACTGTAAATTCCTGTGCTGCAATACCACTAAGGATAGGCAGGAGGACGATCATTATCCTAACATAACACAATAATAGAGTATGGTGTAATTTTGGTCTGTTCATATTCAAGAAAGCGTCCATTTTTATGGATGAGGGACAAGAATGTTCCCTGTAAAAAAACAACAGGGAAGTTAGTGATAAATGATGATTTGTTAAACAATTGTTGAATGACCTCTTTCTCTTGTTCAATACATCTGAAATCGGGTATTTTGAGAAATGGTGATTTCAAGAAAATTTTCATTCCTAGGTTTATTTTTTGTTGTGGTTGTTGTGATTTATGGTAAAGACACCAAAACTGACTCTGTTGTTACTGCCCCAAGGAATTTTGTACCGGTTGATCAATATGAAGGGCTTAAATATGAACAGGGATATTGGATAAATCGTATTTTCCATCCCCGGGAATTTTATGAGGGAATCCCACTTATTCCCCTTGAAGTTCGTTATGGTTTAGGTTTTAATGGAGGTGGCAGTACGTTTGACCAAATGAAAAGTGGTTGGATAGAATACGAAGATCCAAGTGTAGAGGAGTTTGATGGCGGATCGTGGAATGCGAGAGTTGGCCATCAGTTGGAGTTGGATGTTCTGAAAACAAATTTGAGTTATTTTTTGTTAAAGACAAGCTGGGCCGATATTCATACGGGATTGAATTTTAAGTATTCATCAATATTTTCCCCGGAAGCAATTCCTGATACATCTTGGGGGGAGAAACGAGTGTCTTGGGGAGTAGGCGATAAATTTTTTTCTCCCCTTCTATTGGAATTAGGCATAAGTAATTCTATGAATATACAGTGGTATGATTCCTGGTTGATTCATTTGCGATATACATATGGATTGGCAACGGGGACATTTTATCAGAGTGCGGAATCATATGATAAAAGCCCAAATGGTTGGGGCCCCTCTACCTCATTCAGCATTGGTTTTCGGTATGTCCTGAATCCAGGATCTGAAAATCAGTATTTATTAGGAGCTGATTTCAAGCACAGTTATACAAAAATAGACCGGATTTCCGATCCAGACGATTTAACTCCTATTTCCAGGTTCGATCTTGCAAATTATGGTTTATTTTTTACTTTGTCTGTTTCCAAAGGGGGAAAGAAAACAGTCGGAGATACTGGGAAGGAATATTACTATCATAGGGATTTTATTTCTGCAAAAGAAAACCTGGAAGAGTTCATCATTCGATATCCGCTTCACTCTAATCGATATAGAGCAGAGAAATATATTGAAGAGTGCAGGAAGAAGATTCCTATTCAACTGGCAAGGGCGGGAATGAACTTTGATGAACGTCATTTGACAGGAAAGGCATTAGAAAAATATCGCCAAGCCCGGAAATTAACCTTGGATGTAAATCTTCTTGCTGGGTTAGATGACCGAATCAGCCAAATTGCAAGAAAATATATGTACGATGCAGAAAGAATGATCGTTAGAGGCCAAAATGACTCTGCACTAACAGTCATTGTCAAAACGGCTGCTTATTCTGAAGAGGCCCGCAAATCCATTCCTTATTTCAGAGCAAAAATATATCTTGCGGAGGGTAAAAAAGCAATGCAGTCCGGATTTTTTATGAACGCGTTAGATTTATTTGAAAAGGCGTTACTGCAGGATCAGAAAATGAAGATTGAGGTAGAATTATTACGATACGAAATAGCCACTATGCTGGTAAATCAGGCCAATCAAGCCGAAGATATAGCTGCCATACAGCTGGTAATTAAATCACTGGAGGATGCACAAAATATTACAGGTAATCTTGGTGAAAATAATGAAAATACATTAAAAGCTTTAAAGGAAAAAGTTATCAGGTTAGAGGAAATCAGCATCCAAAAAGATATTGATAGACGTATGGACGATGAGAGAGAAAAAAGAGAAGAGCGTTTGCGTCCGACCATTCAAATTGGTATGACCATTCCCCAGGTGCAGGAAATTTTGGGAGAACCGACGGAAATTATCCACAAAACGAACAAAAAAAAGGAAGATATGCAGTTGTGGCTGTATGAATCAGGCGCAGATACAGTGCTGCAATTATCATTCTTGGAGTTTATACTCTTTAAAATTGAAAGGGGTTAGGATATATTTAAAGTGAGTTTAATATGTAAAAAAGAATTTTCTGTGACCCCTTAAAACACAGTTGGTATACCATTTTAAGGCGGGGTATTTTGAACGATGAAGATTTATCAAATATTCACTGTTTTCATTTTTCTTGTATCTTTCGGAGGATATTGTCAATCCTCCGTTCAGGATTTTGATGAGGAATTGGATTCACAAAAAAATAAGATTGAGTCCATAAAAAAAGAGATTGAACGCACAAAAAAAAGGATAATAAAGGAAGAAAAGAAGGAAAAAACTGTTGCTAGAAAAGTCACAATTCTTGGAGAAGAAATTTTTCTCATTAACCGCTTACTAACAGAAATTGAAAAAGAAATACAGTCAATACGAAGGGTAATAACCAGATATGAAAGAGAAGAAAAAAATACCCGTACTAAGATTACAAAAACGGAAGAAAAAATAGCAAAGAATGAGGAAGAATTATCCTTTGTACGGAATCGGTATGCAAACCGTGTTGTATATACCTATAAAAGAGGAACCCTCTCAATTCTGGAAAAATTATTAAGCTCTACATCTTGGAGGCAGGCTGTTTACAGATCACATTATTTATATCTGATTTCCGAAATTGAATCACAAACCCAGGATAGGTTAAAGGTTCTGCTAACGGAAATTAATAAACAAAAGGAAGGTCTTGCAGAGTTACTGCAGGAAAAAGTCACTTTAAAATCAAAACAGAAATCCGCGTTACGTAGGTCCCAGGTCCTTGCAGAAGAACGAAAACGGCAGAAAGGCGTGTTGAAAAAAAAGAAGGGATCCAAGGAAAAAGAACTTAAAAAAATAAAAGAAAACAAGGTGGAGCTGACACATTTTATAGAGGAAAAGCAGGTAGGGTTAAAAGAATTAGAAATACTCCGAAAGAAAATATTGGAGGATAAAGCCCGGTTTGAGAGGGCAGAGCGCATTCGCCGTCAACAGGAATTATTAAAATCAAAAACCTTTGCCGAAGTTGAGGGCCTGCTTCCCTGGCCTGCGGAAGGGAAAGTTGTCACTAAATTTGGCAAACATCGAAATCCGGAACTCAAAACGGTCACAGAAAGCCTTGGGATTGATATTAAGGGGAAACTGGGTTCGCCGATTCGATCTGTTTTAGGAGGAGTGGTTACAACCATCACCTATATTCGCGGATACGGCACTATGATTATTATTGACCATGGAGGAGATTTTTATACAGTGTACAGTCATGTGTCTGATATTCAGACCAGTATAGATAGTGAAGTACAGGCTGGAGATGTAATCGCCTATATGGGAGATTCGGGCTCTATTAATGGTGCCACTCTTCATTTTGAAATTTGGGGAAAGAACCAAAAACTGGATCCGGAAAAATGGCTGGTGAAAAAATGATTTCTGCTTCCATATCTTTACAGCCAAGAATTTGGGAAAGACTTCAGAGAATTATTGCTACAGGAAGAGTAGGAAGTTCATACCTTTTTTCTGGTCCTTCCGGCTGTGGAAAAGAAGGCATTGCAATAGCATTCTCTGCTGGACTTAATTGCGAAAAGAAACCTAAGGGTCCGTGCGGTGAATGCGGGTCCTGTAAACGATTTAGGACACTTCAGCATGAACATCTTACTTTTATTGTACCTCTCCCCGGTAGCGCAAGTACTGCTGCTGGTGAAAAGGGGCAACTGAAAAAAGACAGGGAAAATGTAGAATTATTTCAGGAGGCTATTCAAGAAAAAGCGACGAATCCGTTTTTTAAAATTGCTTTCCCAAAAGCAAAACAAATTTTAATCAGTTCCATTAGAGACCTTAGAAAAACACTTTATTTAAAATCTCATATTCAGGGTCGAAAAACTGTTTTGATTTTTGATTCCCATCTTCTTTCCATTGGTCAAGGTGCTGCAGGGAATGCACTTTTGAAAATTTTAGAAGAGCCCCCTAATAATACAACTTTGATTTTAGTGACAGATTATAAAGAACAACTTTTGCCAACACTTTCATCCCGCTGCCAACAGGTTAATTTTCCCCCGCTAGATCCGGAAGTCATGACGCTGTACCTTGAAAAAATGGGTATCAGTTCTAAACTGGTTCCTATTGCTACAGAAATTTCTCAGGGCAATATGCATAGAGCCTACTCTCTATTAGATAAATCTACAAAAAATATTTTGGTTATGATAAAGGATATGGTTGTATCAATTTTTACAGAAGATGGTTCAAGCTGGAGACAATTTATCAATGAATATTCCCGGCTGGCTTTAAATGATCCCCAAGAGTTCATATTTAAATTTCACCTGCTTCAACTTTGGCTCCAAAGCGCATACAGGGGGAAATTAGGTATATCCAGTGATGTATCTTTAGTAGGGCTGGATGAAGGATCCCTATCGTTGGTTCAAAAACTTCGGGAAATTGACTTCCTTCGAATTGATATATATCTGGAAGAAATACTGACTGGAATGACTCGAAATTTGAATACATCCATAACATTGACTAATTTATTGATCAAATTACATCGAGAAATGAATGAAGGCAGGCTATATGGCTGAGAACACTTTTTACATTACAACTCCAATTTATTATGCGAATGATGAACCTCATATTGGGCATTCATATACAACTATTTTAGCGGATGTATTATCCAGATATCACCGCTCTATGGGAGAGGAGGTGTTTTTCCTCACAGGTCTTGATGAACATGGACAAAAGGTGCAGCAGGTAGCAGAAGAGAGGGGGATTGAACCACAGCAACATTGTGATGAAATGGCTCCGAAATGGAAACATTTGTGGGAGAAACTGCATATTCAATACGATGATTTCATTCGTACGACTGAACCCCGCCATGAAAAAGTGGTAAAATCTGTTTTGAATGCGGTAAAGGATGCTGGGGATATTTACATGGATGAGTACGGTGGCAGCTATTGTATTGGTTGTGAACGGTTTTATACGGAAAAAGAGATGGAGGACGGGAAATGCCCCCAACATGAAAAAGAGCTGGAATACATAACGGAGAAAAATTACTTTTTCAAAATGAGCAAGTACCAGAAGGAACTCATTGATTATATCAATAAAAATCTGGAGTTTATTCAACCACAGCATCGGAAAAATGAGATTCTTGGATTTCTGAGTCAACCATTGGAAGATCTTTGTATTTCACGGCCAAAAAAAAGACTGAACTGGGGGGTAGAACTGCCTTTTGATCATGATTATGTGACGTACGTTTGGTTCGATGCTCTCCTAAATTATATTACCAGCCCCGGCTACGGTAGTGACCCGGAAGTCTTTGAAAAATGGTGGTCTCAGGCAGTTCATCTTATTGGTAAAGATATTTTAATGACCCATGCCGTATACTGGCCCACTATGCTTATGTCCGCCGGTATTCCTCTACCGAAAACCATCTTCGCACATGGCTGGTGGCTAATGGAAAAATCGAAAATGAGTAAATCTATGGGCAATGTTGTGGACCCCATGGAGCTCATAGATGAGTATGGTGTAGATCCGGTGCGGTATTACCTCATGCGTGAAATGGTGCTGGGGCAGGATTCTAATTTTACTATGGAATCCTTCACTAAACGATATAACAGCGATCTTGCCAATGATTTTGGGAATTTACTGAGCCGTGTGAGCCGGTTAATCCATAAAAACTTTGATGGAAAAATGCCTGAGTGGGGAGAACCAACATCTGCTGGAAATGAGATGAAAAAACTAGCGGAAGGTACTATTGAAAAAGTGAACAAACTGATTCATAACATGCGGATCAATGAAGCTATCGAAGAGACAATGCAGTTTATCCGCAGTGTAAATCGGTACATGGAACAGCAAGCGCCTTGGAAACGAGTAAAAGAGGATAAATCAGCAGCAGGAGGAGTGTTGATTACCGCAGCAGAAGCAATGCGACTAGGGGCGTTATTATTGCAGCCGGTTATGCCCAATCGGACATTGATTGTACTGGAAACTCTAAATGCTGAACATACAAGCTTAGCGTGGGGACAGCTTAAACCTGGGGATAAACTGAAAGAACATCCATCTCTGTTTCCAAGAATTAAAGTGAATACTTAAGGTATTGGATAAAAAGAAGGACAAGGGGAAAGGTCAGGCTTGATCGATATATTTAATAAAGGAAACCCCAATCAATTCGTGAGTTTTAAAGTAATCACCGTTTAATAGTTTTTATTTTATTATATACACAGTGAAGGCAAACCTTGTTAATTGATACACACTGCCATCTTTTTTATGATGATCTAAAAAATGATCTTCCGGGAGTTCTGGCAAGAGCCAATGAACTTGGTGTTACTCGCTTTATTTGTGTGGGAACAAACCTGGAAGATTCCAGGGAAAGTTTGGAGCTGGCCGAAAAATATGAACCTGTTTATGCTTCAGCCGGTGTCCATCCCCATGATACAAAGGATGTGAAAGATGGGTATTTGCGAGAACTAGAGGAATTATTAGGACATCCTAAAGTAGTTGCCTGCGGGGAAATGGGGTTGGATTTTTTCCGAAATATTTCTGAACCAACGATTCAAGCAAAGGTGTTTCGAGAACAAATGGAATTGGCACAAGAAATGAAAAAACCGGTTATTTTTCACAACCGTGAAGCAGACGATGATGTGGTCAGTATTCTTTCAGGTTATCCAGGTATGAATGGGGTTGCCCACTGTTTCTCCGGTGATTTGGCGATAGCTAATTCGTTTTTAAAACTGGGATATTATATCTCATTTTCTGGTAACCTGACTTTTAAAAACAGCAATTTACCTAGGGTGGCAAAACAGCTTCCCCTTGAAAGATTGATGGTTGAAACAGATTCACCTTATCTCAGTCCCGTTCCTTTTCGTGGAAAACCAAATGAACCAGGACGGACTCGTTTTGTAGCGGAAAGACTAGCGGAAATACAGGGGATATCAATTGAGACAGTGGCTTCACAAACTAGTGAAAATGCAAAATGTCTTTTTGGTCTAAAATCAAAACTTCCTTAAGGAGAATTATCCCATAAAGGTATGAGCCGAAACCTGTTTATTTTTATGAAAAAAGGATAGATTATTTTGGTACGGTATGCAAAAAAGAAATGGGGACAGAATTTTCTGGTGGACAAGAATTTACTTGGGAAAATTGTTATTACCCTAAATCTAAAAAGCGAAGATAGGATTCTTGAAATAGGCCCCGGTGAGGGCGCTCTCACGGAATTGATGTTACCCGCTGTGGAACAAATGGCAGCGGTGGAAATTGATCCAGAGCTTGTTGCTCATTTACGATCTTTGAGAGATTTACAGTCTTGCCATTTTCTTCATAAGGATATTCTTTTGCTGGACTTAAATTCACTTCCCCTTGCATTGCCTGTAAGAATTATCGGGAATATTCCGTACAATATTACTTCCCCGATATTGTTCTGGTTAATTAAGCAACGGAGCCACTGGTCAGATGCATATTTGATGGTACAGAAAGAAATGGCGGAACGGCTGACGGGGAAAGTGGGGACAAAAGCATATAGTCGTCTCACTGTAATGATTGGAGCATTTATGGATGTAAAAATTTGTTTTAATATTTCTCCGAATGTATTTATTCCAAAACCAAAAGTTGAATCATCCATTATTCGTTTAGTAAAAAAACCGAAACCATTAATTCGAGATAACCAGTTTAAACAATTTGAAAAAATTGTAAAATCGGCATTTTCTCAAAGACGGAAAATGCTCAGAAATTCTCTAAAAGAATTCAATTTTCATTTAAAGATTCAAGAAGAAATTGATTTTAGAAGAAGACCAGAAACTTTACTGATTCATGAGTTTGTGAAACTTCTTCAAAACAGATAAATGACAAAGCTTGGATTCTTGTCTGGAATTTTGTATACTTACAGGATATTCTTGAAATAAAAACAGGGAATCTTTATGGCCAAGACTGGAAGAGCTATCAACGAATCAAACCGAAGTTTAAGTCGTTATTTAGAAGAAATTGGAAAGTATGAACCTCTTAAGCCGGAGGAAGAGATTGTATGTGCTCAATTAATAAAAAAGGGCAACTATCCTGCATTGAAAAAATTAACAGAAGCAAATCTAAGGTTTGTTGTGTCAGTAGCAAAAGATTATCAAGGGCAAGGGCTTCCTCTAACAGACCTGATTAATGAAGGCAATCTTGGGTTGATAAAAGCTGCAGGCCGGTTTGATGAAACCCGTGGATTTAAATTTATATCCTATGCAGTTTGGTGGATTCGGCAATCCATTCTTCAGGCTTTGGCTGAGCATTCCAGAATTGTTCGTCTTCCATTAAACAGGGTTGGGACAATTAGTAAAATTACGAAAAGAGCTGAAAAACTAGAAGCAGAAGTAGAAAGAACCCCGAACGAAGATGAACTTGGACGCCAATTAGAAATGTCCTCTGGTGATGTCCTTGATGCAATGCGAATCTCACGGAGACACCATTCTTTAAACGCACCCTTTAAGGATGGAGAAAAAAATGCACTCATTGATGTCATTGAGGATGATAAACAAATACCACCAGATACTCCGCTCATGAGTGAATCATTGAAAGATGAAATTCGTCATTCGCTAAATACATTAAAAGAAAGGGAAAGAGATGTTATCAGAATGTACTTTGGTATTGATCGGGATTATGCTTTGACCCTGAATGAGATTGGTGAAGAATTTAATTTGACCCGGGAACGGGTACGACAAATCAAGGAAAAGGCAATCAGGAGATTGCGCCATCGTTCACGGAGTAAAAGCTTGAGAACCTATTTAGGGTAATCTATATGAAGGAGGCAATAAATTGGTAGAAGTTAAAGTGCGTGATGGAGAACAGCTAGAGCGAGCCTTACGGCGATTTAAAAAAAAGTGGGAACGGGCAGGAATATTGAGAGAAGTCAGGCGAAAAGCTTACTATGTAAAACCAAGCGATGAAAAAAGGGTAGAACGGAAAAAAACCATGAGAAGACTGGCAAGATTTGCCAGATATGATTCTAATTAGATATTTATTTGATAAGCCATGTAAAAGGTTCGGTAAACATACCGAACCTTTTTTATTTTTATCTATTTATTATTAAAATGTATATACAATGCTGATTCAGAATATATCAGGTGTACGGGGTCTAGTTGGAACCCATTTAACTCCCCGAAAAGCAAGACGATATGCAGAAGCGGTACATTCCCTTCAGCCAAATGGAGTGATTATTGTTGGACGTGATAGCCGTCCATCAGGGCATGAAATAGTCATGGGAATTGTTGACAAGTTAATTCAATTGGGAAGAGATGTAATTGATTGTGGCATTGTTCCAACTCCCACCATCCAATTTTTAGTTGGCAAGACAGATTCTGCCGGGGGAATTATAGTGACAGCAAGCCACAATCCAATTGAATGGAATGGTTTGAAATTTGTCCGTGAAGACGGTATCTTTTTGTATCCTAAGGAATGTGAAGAACTGTTTTCCTTTGTAGACGATCATTTGAAAAAGGAGCCATCCCAAGCAAACGGAATGTATTGGAAAGATAAAAATTCAATTCAAAAACATATAATCCATACTGTTAGTTTGAACTGTATTAATATAAATAGAATTCGTCGTCGCAAATTTAAGGTTGTAATAGATGCAGTAAACGGGGCCGGTGCGGTAGCCTTGCCGGCTATGTTAGAGGCACTTGGTTGTGATGTAGTGCCTTTAAACTGTGAACCTTCCGGTGAATTTACCCGGGGCACGGAACCGTTACCGGAAAATCTAACTGACCTCTGTCAATCCGTTATCACCAATAGTGCGGATGTAGGTTTTGCTGTGGATCCAGACGCCGACCGCCTGGCTGTTGTTTCTGAGAAGGGTGTGCCATTGGGAGAGGAATATACATTGGTGTTGGCTGGAGAAGGATATATGAAAAAAATGGGTACATCCGAAACATTTGTTGTCAATCTCTCAACCAGCATGGCATTGGAAAAAACAGCAGAAAAGTACAAATGCAGGGTGGAAAGAACCCCTGTGGGAGAAATTAATGTTGTAGAAAAGATGATTGAATTGAAAGCCAAATTTGGAGGAGAAGGGAACGGCGGTGTAATCCT
>DPYO01000138.1:16951-17947 GCA_003535775.1 Fidelibacterota bacterium
TCGGATGGCACAGAGTAAAAAACCTTTGAGTGAGATTTATTCGGCGTTGCCTCAGTTTAAAATAGTTAAAGATAAAATAAACTTGGGCGATATGGATGTAGAATCTGTTCTAAAAAATGTGAGGGAGAAATACAGTGATGTTGAGACGAATGACAAGGATGGGTTGAAATTTACCTGGGATGACCGCTGGGTTCACTTGCGGAAATCCAACACTGAACCAATTTTACGTATTTATGCTGAAGCACCCAAAATTTCTGAAGCCCAAAATCTGGTAGAAAGTGTAAAATCTACCCTGCAACATAAACAGTAAACATGTCATGATGAATTATCATTACCACCACCCAATTGACCAAGTAGGAGTAGGAGAGAGAGCCTCCCATTTATTTTCACGAAGTATAAAAAAAGAATCTAAAATTAAGGCTTTGAAATTGGTTTTAAGCATGATTGATCTGACCACGTTGGAAGGAAAAGATTCTCCAGGAAAAGTTAAGCAATTGTGCTACAAAGCAGCCCATTTGCATGATCAGTTTCCCAATTTACCCTCCGTGGCCGCTATTTGTGTCTATCCGACGATGGTCCCAATTGCAAAAGAAACACTTGAAGGAACAAACATTAATGTTGCATCTGTAGCAACGGCTTTCCCAAGTGGTATGACATCGCTTGAGTATAAATTGGAAGAAGTTAAAATGGTGGTTACGGCTGGAGCGGATGAAGTGGATATGGTCATTTCAAGGGGAAAATTTCTTCAAGGTGAATATAATTATGTCGCAGATGAAATCGCTCAAGTAAAAGAAGCCTGCGGGGAAGCCCATTTAAAAGTAATTTTAGAAACAGGCGAACTGGTCACCTTAGATAATGTTCGATTGGCCAGTGATATTGCCATGGAAGCAGGGGCAGATTTTATTAAAACATCAACGGGGAAAGTATCGCCGCCGGCCACACCACCCGTGGTACTTGTTATGCTCGAAGCTATTCGTGATTATTATAAGAAAACAG
>DPYO01000145.1 GCA_003535775.1 Fidelibacterota bacterium
TGGCTTTACCTTTAAGACTAAAGTTGTGTGGTTCTAATTTAGCCAATCCCCCGCTGGTTAAGGTAATATCGCCAGCCTGAAATGCACGAAGCCAGTATCCATTCCCGGGGCTCAACATATCATCCACTACATAGCCACCATTAAATCCATATAAAGTTCCTGGAACAATAATAGTATCCGGATCAAAAACAGAATAAATGGATACATCCTCCGAAAGTCCAGAGACAAGGTTCCAGTCCTCGTTTAAACTGATAGTAAGTGCATTGATTAGCGTTCCATCAATAGTGGTGCTTCCGGCATTTGCAAATCTCAACCAGTATCCTTCACCTTGAATGAGACTTGTTGCAAGGGTATATCCACCATCAAAAGAGTACAATGTTCCTTCTATTGATTCGGGAAATATAAGATTATAGGAAGCATCTACAACCCCGAGGGGCAAACCAACCATGTTCCAGCTTTCAGTGTAGGATATGGTCATACCTGTGCTGAAGCTGTGCCTGATGATTAACCGGTTGAATGAAGGAGAAAAACTATAACTCTCCATCTCTTTCATATCCTCTGAAAAGAACACCCCTCCTACAGCATCCATCAATGTATAGGTTCCTTCTCCAAGTTCATCCACGTTCCAGGACAGGGTAACCTCCTGGGTGCCAATATCCGTCTGAAAATCTACCGCCCACTCTGTCATCCCTCCTTCTGAAGGTACAGAGCGCATGTCTACGTAAAATCGGTCATTGACAATGGAATTATACAGTGCAGCATCCCAGGAAGGAGGCGGCGGTGCAGGAGGTGCATATATATCTAACCAGTAATCATATCCTTCCGTTGCATCCGGGAATATTCCTATCTGTAAATGTATCGGCCACGAAAGCGTATCAGCAAAAGCAGTCAGGGTGATAAAGGGAGGCATAGTAAAAGGTACGGTTGACTCAATTCGTTCCGGTGCTCCGTTTAATAGCCCATCATTATTGCCTGCAGTTGCATCAAAGGTTATATTTCCTCCATCCTCATCAAATCTCCAATAGCCTGCCAACCCTTCGGAAAGAGGATCTATCCTGTCATGCATATCTGCCTGAATCTCCTCAAATTCCCGGGCATGGTCCCAAATCCGAACCTCGTCCAGCATACCTGCAAAATAAATATCATCATACACAGAAGCACCCAAAGAAAGAACAGCTCCTTCCGCCTCTGCCAACGTATTGCCGCATGTTTGAGCCTCGTACACGTTACCGTCTAGGTATGCCGTCACATTGCTGGTTGAAAAAGTCAAGGCAAGATGGTGCCAACCTTCGGGCTGAAGTTCGCCGCCGCCAAGAACCAGTATATTATCACCGCAGGAATTCATTATTTTGACCTCAAGATTTCCTAAAGACGAAACGCCCATTTCAAAATTTCTGCTGGAGGAACTTATAGCAGGCTGCATCAGTGCTTCGGACCCGCCTGGAGGTGTCCAGTAAAGCTGAGCCACAGCATCCCCGCCATTTTCATAATATTCCATCACACATTCATACATACCGGCTGTGAGATAAATGCTGCCATACCTGCTGGTCGCGTTTTGGTCATACCAGTGGTCTAAGACGGGTGCACCATCAATGTAGAGCCTCACACCATCATCTGTGTAACTCCTGAAATTATATACTCCCGAGGTCTCTGCATGGATGCTCCCTGTCCAACGTACCTGATAATCATCATTAGGGATGGAAGGATCAGGACTGCCATTCCCCCAATTGAAATCAATGACCTCATCCGGACGCACAAGCACAAGATCACCAAATGGTGGCGAAGCACCTGCTCCGCCTGTGCTGTAGTACTCTCCCATAAATGAGGAAGAAAAAATATCAAGGGCAGAGTGTGAAATAATAACATTATATCCGAAACCCGGGCTGGAAGCGACAAGATTAATCCAGGCAGAAACAGTAAATGATTCAGAACCTTCATCGAAAATACTGTTCAGGCTATTCTCAGCGATCTCTATATAATCATCCTCACCATCAAAGCTTACAGCCTGGCCTGGACCATAAAAGACGTACGTACAGCTCCCGTCCTCTATAATATATCCAGAATCATAATTATCTGCTATTGGATCAGTACAGCCTGTGCAGGTTGAATTGTCTCCCTCACATTCTCCACAATCATCCAGCCCGCCGTTATCAGCAAATAGATACTCTGAACCAATACCTATATAGCCCTCACAGGCTGAAGGGCCCATGTATCCATTATAAGATTCATCGCTACAAATTGGGGTCCAGTCCCCACATTGATCGTTGCAGTCAACATACACATTGTCGCCACCGCATACACCGCAATCATCAATGGGATCTGTGCAGGATTCAATAACCACTTCCGCCATATAGGGATCACTCTCCAGTCCGAAACTACTGGTAACCACTAAGCTTACCTGGTAAACACCTGGTGAGGTGTAATAATGAACAGGAGAAGGTTCACTGGAATAATTCCCATCTCCAAAATCCCATGACCAGGACGTCAGCTCAATGGAATTTGCAATCATTGAAAGGTCAGTGAAAAAGACAGTGGAATTGTCAACCTCAAAATCAAAGAATGCCGTTGGCGCTTCCAAGAAATAAGTTGTAATAAACAGTGCAGAACCATCGTCCAATTCAGTCGCAGCTGGAGCATAAACATTGTCAAAAGTGTATTCCAATCCGTCATTACTCATATGATTTTCGATTCCAATTGTACAATAGCTGCCATGGGTAGGTGTACCGCCGCCGTAATATCCAGATGAAGTATTATTAAATATTTTATACTGAATTTTTATATTCCCATCACCATATGGAGGTGCCTGGGAATTGTATAAAATAACCTGGAAAGATTCCACTGAGTTTTGGTTTTGGGTCCGCATATCCGACCATTCAAGAATTGCAAATTGATTAGCCGGATCAAAATATCGAAAAACATCGCCTCCACTGGATGTTTTTAGATCATCCCAAAATGCCGCAATCATTGGAGAAGGACCTCCTGCACCTGGGACAGGATAGTTTCGGAATGATTCCAAGTCCGATTCACCCATTGCTATCCACCCGTTGGAATTGACTGTTATTTTTTCGTAATCAATACCATAAAATCGGAACGTGAAGGGGAGATCCACTACCTCTGAAGAATTGGAGAAATTACCATTCCCATTATCTGATAAATTCAAATCTGTACCGTATCCTCCATATCCAGGATCAATTTCATACCAGTCATACTCAAGGGCAAGACCATATTCAGTATCAGCCATATCATAGATGTAATATCCGTAAGCATCCGGGCCCATTGGATCTGATTCGGACACTTCTCCGATCTGTAATGTGAGTGTTTGCTCATTATCATAGCCATCGGCATTATAAAACCGTACTGTTAAGGGAATTAATGTTCCATTTACTATATCATTTCCCGTAGAAATCGTAAAACAATCCAAACAGGTAACCACTTCATCCGGCTGGATGTCCCCCCATGATCCGTCTCCATCTATAACTTCAACCAAATCTTCACTATAAGTTAATTCACCCATTACATTTTCCACAGTTACAGACCCGTTGTTTTGTATCGAAACAGGAATGTCAATCGTCTGATTTTTTTCTATAAATGGATCATTCGTAATAACTATATATCCGCCTTTGATCACGAGTGGGACAGCACCTGTCCATTGGTTATTTTGATCATCTTCTATATGAATCCTTAGTCCTAAATCTTCCTCCTGAAGAGCTGATGGATCTAATATCATTGTAAATCCATCCCCCAGGGAAGATTCACCCGCATCAATGGCTCCATAAGATGAGCTGCTATCTATAAACGTAACAAAGGGTGAGGTAGATTCCAGAGAAGCCTGAAGCCCGGTTACATTTAACGAACCAAAATTTTTCAATGGGATTTGAAGATCAACAGTTTCCCCGGGATTGAAAATTCCATCCCCCTCCTCTCCGTCGTCCACTGTCAATTCCTGGGTAGGATCCACATTAACTAATCTCCCTGTGATCGTAATTTCAAAAGATCCTGTAAAGGGAATAAAATTTCGTTTTGTTACAGTGATGTTTACTTCACCTCCATAATTATAGGATAAATCCAAAGTTACATTTCCATTATTATCGGTAAAAGCATTGAAAAATATTTCATCATTATCTTTATATACTGTAATCATTGCGTCTTCAATAACCATTCCGTTAACTGCATACACATGCGCATTTACATCTAAAAAATTGGTCCCAAATGGAATTTCTTCATCGAATTGTACATTCATATATTCAGGTGTATCTGTCCACAGATGGGTTGCTGGATCTCCCATAAGATTATTCCATTGTGTAAATGCATTTATCCAATTATATGGGTTGGTGGGATAGGCATTAAACAAAACTAATTTTCCATGAGCAAGCCCACCTCCTGCTGTTTCTATGTTCTTGGCAAAAATGCCATCGTAAATCCCCATATTAATAATATTATTGAATAGGGTGTGTGTGTTCCATGTGGAGGTTGATATTCCTGCAATGCCCCCTTTTGGATTGGAAACAGACCCTGCACGCAAAAATTTTTCAGAAATACTCGTATGATCTTCGGCAAAAGAACCAGTTCCGCATGTTATTACAGTAGCAAGGGGCAACATATATCCGTTATTTGCTGCATCAATATGTGAATTGCTAAATCCACTTACACCAATATACCCGCGATAATTGAAATACAGTACACCCTCGTTCAACTGATTCTGCATCCAGCTTGACCAACCCCCTCCTGATGTTTTTATCCTCACATCCTCAAATCCATAGGCAATAAGAACTTCTTCCACGTATTCATTCGTAATAGCAGTGGAAATACCTGAAGAACTTGGATCACCTATCAAAGCTGCTTTTTCAAAATAGGGAAGCATGGATGATGCATAGGTTCCCTTCTCATAATTCAGGATCTTATTTACAACAACGGCCAAATCAGTTGAAGAACGCACGGAAATCCTTCCGATTAACACTTCAGGAAATAAATCATCTCCATCCAATTGACTGAAAGGATGATCACCCTCGCACGCACTTCCATAATTATTATGTCCCCAACCCTCATAATAAGTGGGAACATTGAAAGAGCCACCTACATCACCCACTAATGCAACAAACTCAGGCGGTGGATAAAACGTGTCATAGACCTCCTGAATGTAATTCTTAATGGAATAGGCTGAACTCCCTGTCTCGCTCAATGACGCTGTATATACTACATATCCACGCTGATGCCTCCAGTCCACCAGCTGCTGAAAATATGGATTACTCTCAGAATTGCCGCCGCAAATATAAAGGATAGCCGGTTCCTGAAACTCCGTATCACGATCCCGATCCTCATAATTCAATACCAATGTTGAATACAACTGCTCAAATACCCTCGAAGGTAATCTCTCTGACCTTCCCTCCTCTTCTCTCTCCTCTGATTCTGTTACCTCAATCTCCATCTCATCAATGACCTCCAGTGTCCGCTCTACCGGATTGTAACGATATGGAACCACACTGATGTTCAATAAATTCAAATCCCTCATCACTAAACGGTCAGAAACCTGAAGAATAGAACCAGGATAGACAGCATCTTCTTCATAAAAGGACGCATCCATATAATTGATCACCCCAAGGGCTTCTGTCTTCTCTTTGTTCTGAAAAGGAAAAACTTTTATATCAGGAATAATGTGAGAAGACACTACACTGAAAGAAACATCATATTCCCTGCCTGGCTCCACTTGAACTAACGTAGAAAACAGGGGAAGTTCAGGCCGTCCGTAATCAGTGGTCGTTCCACCGTTCAACGGAATGAATTTTGTGTATTCTCCCTGAGTTTCAAAAGATACATCCCCAGGGGTAAAATTCATCAGCGTCTTCCCGGTTTCACTGTCCTGAAGAGTGAATTGGGCACATAAAATGCTTAACAAACAAACTGCTGTTATTGATCTTGTGACTCGTTTTATCATTATTCTCTCATAAGTATTTGCTGTATAGCAATTGGCAAATGGAGCAGAAGTTAAAAATATGGTTTTTAAATGACTTATATTTCTTCATTTTAACTACTAATAAAGAAATATCATTCAAAAGTACATTAGAATTATACACAGTAAATAGCAAAAAACCAATCGAGTGCTTGGAGATGTGAGGGTGATCACACTCCTGTGATAAACACAGGAAAAATTTCTACCACACGCAAAAGCAGCATTTGGCATGCTCCTTTTCCGCAGGGGAACTATGAAATTTTATTTATACTTTCTCTGGGCCTTCAATAAGAGTAGATTTGCTTTCTCTCTCTCGCCATCCTGGTCAACTGAGACAATCCTGATTGCTTTTACAATGGGAATGTTTCGATTATCATAATTGGAATAGAGCGCATCCATATGTGCTGTGATCAAACCCAGGTCATACTCTACCTCCGTAGAAATTTGCTCATCCAGAATATCATAAAACCGTTCTATGTAATAGGGCTGAATCCACCCCGGATGGTGTAGATACTGTTCTCTCACCTGTCGCTTGTGATAAGATTTTATTGCAGCCGTAGAGGCATAAACACCATTGACAAAAGCAATCTTAGCTTTTTCCTCCAGGGAATTCCAATAACCTACAGGTGCCGTATTTTGGGCACTTCCGAATGTTAGGAGTCCAAAAAAAAAGAGAATAATCTTTCGTTTCATAATTTTCCTTCCATTTGATTAATTATTTATTTTTCCATTAAAATGATTTACTATGGGCATCCTTCTTCCTGTACCGAATGCTTTGGAACTCACCCGCAGCCCCGGAGCAGCCTGCCGGCGTTTATATTCATTAATTCGAATTCGGTGATACAGATCGTTCACGATGGTCTTATCCGCTCCATTTTCCACTAAATCTTTAGGGCTTTCCCGCTTTTCGATAATGGCATCCACCAGGGGGCTCACTACCTCGTAGTCGAAGGGATCTACCTGGTCAGGGGCCAACTCTGCAGATGGCGGTTTGGTGAGACAGGATTCGGGTATCCGATCACAACCACCTGATTGATTTATCCACAGTGACAAGGCATACACGTCTGTTTTTGAAATATCAGAAATGACACTTAATCCACCGCTCATGTCCCCGTAAAGGGTGCAGTATCCCAGTGCCAGTTCAGTTTTGTTTCCGGTGGATAAAACCAGCCAGCCAAACTTGTTGGACAGGGCCATAAGTATGTTCCCTCTTATGCGTGCCTGGACATTTTCTTCCGCTGCGTTTCTTTCTTTTCCTTCGAACAAAGGTTCCAAAACAGTTTCATAAACCGTTACCGTATCCTCAATAGTGATTGTTTGATAGTGTATGCCAAGGTTTTCAGAAAGTGTGCCGGCATCTTCCAGGCTGTGATCACTGGAAAATTTGGAGGGAAGAGATATGCCGTGCACATGTTCTGCCCCGAGGGCATCAGCTGCTATACAGGTTACCAGTGCTGAGTCTATTCCTCCGCTCAAGCCTATGACGGCGTCAGCATGCCCCGTTTTACGAAAATAATCCTTTACTCCCAGGCAGAGGGCATTATACATCATTTCCTCACGAGGAACATGGATCATCTCCTGGCTTTTGCTTGCATCCAGGTCCACAATTAAAATATCTTCCTCAAAAAACTTCCCCTGTCCAATTAATGTTCCATCACCATCATATACAAGGGATCCACCATCAAAAATCAGCTCATCCTGGGCTCCCACCAGATTACAGTACAAGAATGGAATTCCATTTTCATGAACTTTTTCTTCTATCAGGGCTGTTCGCTCTTGTAATTGGGCATCGTGATAAGGCGATGCGGAAATATTAATGATAACTTCAGCACCTTCCCTCTTCTGAAGATTGGTGACCTTACACTCATAATCATGATCCCAGAGATCTTCACATATCTGGATCCCTATCTTTCTTCTCTTCCCATTTAGCTCTAATTCAAAAACTCCCGGGGTCTTTCCAGGGGTAAAATACCTGTCCTCATCAAAAATATCGTAGGTTGGAAGGAGTATTTTATCATAGGTATAAACAACTGCTCCATTCGCGCACACAGCACCGCTATTGTATAATGCGCCCTGTTCTTCCCGAATACACCCTAAGACGGCAGGAACAGTCACCTGGGTGGAAATATCCTCCAATATTTCCACATTTTCCTGTACAAAATCTCTTTCCAGGAGTAAATCCTGTGGCGGGTAACCTGTAATAACCATCTCAGGGAACACAATGAGATCAGCACCTTTCTCTACTGCTTCTCTATAAAATGATAAGATTTTGTCCCTGTTTCCAGAAAAATCCCCCATAGTAGGATTAATTTGACAGATAGCAATTTTCATCATGGATCCCTGGGATGCATTTATATCTTCAAATCAATAACGAATATCAAAATGTGTCCAATTGTCCCCAGCTGACGCCCATTCTACTTCTACATCATCCACAACAGACCTCTCCGGTCCCTGTTTCAGTTTATCTATGAATAGATCCAGCTTTGATTTTTTACCATTGGCCTCCAGATAGACGGCACCATCCGTTTCATTTTGAACCCAGCCTGACACTCCAAGTTCTGTTGCTTTTTCACGGGTAAACGCCCTGAACCACACTCCTTGAACCTTTCCTTTAATCCTTATCTTTGCCTGATAATTATTATTCATTTATTACTTGATATTATATTCTTAAGTCTTTTTATTACAAGAGATGGAGTTTTTTCTGATTCAAGCTTTGGAATAGACCATGATTTATATCCAATGACTGGTTTGTTCAATTGCATGGCATAGGCAATTTCACTCAAGGTACCATACTGCCCGTCAATAGCCACTGCTGCATCACAGTTATACGCTAACAGGGCATTTCTTGCCACGCCCAGTCCCGTTTTAATGGGCAATGTTAAATACGGATTTCCCTCTTTTAGGTTGGTCCCCTTTAAAAGACCAATACAGATACCTCCTCCCTCTTTTACACCCCTGGCAACAGCTTCCATAACCCCGGTTCCTCCTCCGCAGAATACAAGCCAGTTTTCTTCTGCCATCAGTCGTCCAATTTCCACTGCATCAGCATACAGATCCTTTCCAACGGTTCTTCCCCCGAATACAGCAATTTTTGCCTTATAATCCATCAAGGCTCCAGGCGGGTCAATGTCCTTGGGAATGGGATAGTCTCTCTTATATGCCTGATTCCTGTGATCCATGCCACCGTGCGTTCAATTCCAAGGCCGAATCCCGCATGAGGAACTGAGCCGTATTTTCGCAGATCCAGATACCATTGGAACGGCTCCATTGGTAAACCATACTCCTTAATCCGCTTTACAAGTGTATCGTGATCATCTTCACGCTGTCCTCCACCCACAATCTCCCCATAGCCTTCCGGGGCCAGCATATCCACACCCATGGCCAGATTGTCATTCTCTGCATCACGCTTCATATAAAATGGTTTGATCTCTGCAGGCCATCGGTGCACCATAACCGGCCGATCAAATTGCTCTGATATCACTGTTTCGTCGGTTCCGCCAAAATCTCCTCCATACTCAAAATCAACTCCATTTTTCTTTAGGATTTCTACTGCCTCATCATAGGTAATTCTTGGAAAAGGGGTTGCCACTTTTTCCAATGTTGACACATCACGGTCTAATGTCTCCAAATCAGTTTTGCAATGCTCAAGGCACCACTGAACAATATATGATACGTACTTCTCTGCCCAGTCCATATCCTGTTCCAGGTCACAGAAGGCAATTTCCGGCTCAATCATCCAGAATTCGGTTAAATGCCGGCGGGTTTTTGATTTTTCCGCTCTGAATGTGGGGCCGAAACAATATACTTTTCCAAAGGCCATTGCGCCGGCTTCCTGATATAACTGCCCACTCTGGGTCAAGTATGCAGACCGGTCAAAATATCCCACTTCAAACAGGCTCGTTGTCCCTTCCACAGCGTTTGCTGTAAAAATAGGTGAATCAACGAGAATAAATCCGTTCTGGTCGAAAAAATCCCGGCTAGCTTTAATGACTTGATGGCGGACTCGTAAAATCGCGTGCTGTAGTTTTGATCGAATCCACAAATGGCGGTGATTCATGAGGAAATCTGTCCCGTGTTCTTTAGGGGAGATGGGATATTCTTCAGAAATCTGGTTAATCTGAATAGAGTTCACTCCTAGTTCAAATCCCCCAACAGACCTGGCTTCTTTCCGGACAGTTCCAGTGATAATTACAGAAGATTCCTGGGTCAGGATTGGCTCCAGATTAAACGTCTCATCATCTGTTTCCTCCTTCACAACCACACATTGAACCAAGCCTGTTCCATCTCTAAGGATTAAAAACCAAATTTTTCCAATTGACCGGGTAGTATACACCCATCCTTTTACTGTTACTTCCTCACCAGCATAGTTGCCTAAGTCCAATATATTGACCTGATTCATATTATTCCTATCTTCAAATGTGTTAATACAATATCTTCTACCAGTTGGATAAAATTTTATTCAAAATATCTTCACCGATTTTACTTACGGCTACCTTAATAGCAAAAGAACGGGGGTCGCCAATTTCGTCATCATCTTCCTCATCTATGAGTCCATCGTTGTCATTATCAATTCCATCCATACCACTATCCCCACTCAATCCATAAGCACCCCAGCCAGAATATTGACTTTTCATAAGAATTTCATCATTTTTTACATCATACCATTCTACATCCAACACTACGGTATACCGGTATTCTGTTACAGCTTCTTCTTTGGTGAAAGTAGATGGTGCATCTTCAACTTTTTTAATGATTCCCCTAAGAATAGAATCTGCATTATCCTCATCTACGACACGCAAAATGTTTTCTTCCGTAAATTTCTCAAGAAGATTATCTGTGATATCTTCTGTAATACCGTATTCAGCAGTTTGGTTATCCAAGAGAGGAATTGCAATGCTTTTTATATGAGAAGGAATTGATCCTGCCAGTGAATAAAAGCCGCATCCAGCAAGGAGGAAATGTATGAACAACAATATGATAGTGTTTACATTCGAAATAGTGTGAATTCTTCTCATCATTTGGCGCGTACTATTTTTTTTCCTCCTGGGATTATTTTTCATATCTCCGTTTAATTTTTCGTTCAAGACCGTAATCATTAATCTTTCGATAAAGAGTTCGCTCACTCATTCCCAATGACCGGGCGGCAGCCCGGCGATTTTTGTTAAAAAATTTCAAAGTACGTTTGATCGCTTCCTTTTCTAAATCCTCAAGGGTCATGTCGCCAATAGCATCAGGCCGGATTAATGCGTCTGCCTGGCTGTCAATTTCCATAGTAACCGGTACATCCTGGACAGATTCATTTATATAGTGCAGTGTGTCATTCCCTCTCTCCTGCTTATTCATAATTTTTCTGATGAGTTCAACATCCTGACGGAGTAGAAAGAGCTGACGGAGTATCAGCTCATTTTCCACCCTTTCGGGGGATTGATCAACTACCACAGGAAGATGAGGATTCTGAAGGGTAGTATCCAAAGACGGGCGCAATTTCCTTTCCACCATTTCTGAAGTAACCCGTTCTCCTTTCTCAAGGACAAGGATACTCTCCACAAAATTTTTCAATTCGCGCACATTTCCGGGCCAATTATACTGTTTCATGAGCCGAATTGCCTCAGGCATGAACCCTCGATACACAATATCGTTTGTCCGTGTAAATTCCAGAGCAAACCGTTCAACAAACAAAGACAGGTCCTCAATCCGCTGACGCAGTGCTGGAACATGAATTGACACTGTTTTAAGCCGATAGTACAAATCCTGCCGGAAATCACCTTTTTTTACAAGAGATTCTAAATTCTTATTGGTAGCAGCGATAATCCGGACATCAGTATGGAGCGTGTTGGAATCACCCACACGAATGAATTCACCATTTTCCAAAACCCGCAGGAGCTTTACCTGGGTTTCCAATGGAGTCTCCCCAATTTCATCTAGAAATACCGTTCCTTTATTGGCAGTCTCAAAATATCCTTTTCTGTCGTCTCCCGCACCGGTGAACGCTCCCTTTTTATGTCCAAACAGCTCGCTTTCAATGATACCTTCCGGGATCGCACCGCAATTCACAATCATAAGCGCTTCATGAGTCCTTTTGCTGGATTTATGGATGGATTTTGCCACCTTTTCTTTTCCGGTTCCAGATTCACCTGTGATTAACACAGTGATGTCCACTGGCCCAACCTGGATAATCATCTCAAGAACTTCCTGGATCGCCTCAGTATTTCCAATAATTCCAGATGTTTTCTGTAAACGATTTATATCAATCACGTTATTTCTGTATTTTTAATCATGTATTGAATAGTTAATTTGGCGTGGAGATTATTCCAGCATCTCATTTGTAAATCTCCCTCATTGTCGATAAAAGTGTTTCAATATCTGAGTGTTTCGCTTCCCAGTTGAGCAGCTTTTTTGCCCGCATGGAAATTGCCGTCAGTTCAGCCGGGTCCCCATCTCTGCGTCCAACAATTTCATAGGATATCTTCTTTTTCGTCACCTTTTCAGCCATATTGATTACATCCAGCACAGAATAACCGACACCCGTAGCAAGATTAACAATGAGGTTTTCATTTTTCTCAACCAGGTAATTCAAAGCAGACACATGAGCAGATGCTAAATCATTCACATGGACATAATCTCTGACTCCGGTGCCGTCCGGCGTATCGTAATCATCACCAAAAACTTCCATATTTCTGCGGATTCCTCCGGCAACTTCCATAACGACAGGCAAAAGGTTTTGTGGATTTTTTTCTTTGGCGCTCACCCTTCCGTTCAAGTCATACCCGGCAGCATTAAAATATCGCAAACAGGCATACCGTATTCCTTTAAGTTCGCTGAACCACTTCAGATTTTGTTCAATGACAAGTTTTGTGTATCCGTAATAATTGACAGGCTCAACCGGATGATGTTCATCAATGGGAAGATATTCAGGATAGCCGTAAACCGCTGCCGTTGAAGATAAAATAAATTTTTGGACTCCATGTTCTGTCATTGAATTCAGGACATTCAACGTCCCAATTATATTATTTTGGGCATACTTATGTGGATCTTCCATGGACTCACCTGCTGCCTTCCATGCGGCAAGATGAACTACAGCATCAATATTTTGGGAAAATACATCATCCAGGTCTTTCTTATTTAAGGTTGATCCCGTAAGCAGCTCAGCCCTTTGATCAACGTTTTTACGAAACCCCAAGGAAAGATTATCAAAAACTATCACCTCAAAACCAGAGTCGCATAATTCAAGCACGACATGGGAACCGATATACCCTGCTCCGCCAGTGACTAAAATTTTCATTATTGAATTATTTCCATTTTAAGATTCATTTAGATTTTATTCCTTCAGTTGACGAAACACTTTACCTACTTCTTTTTCCAATTTAGAAATCTCGTCACGAAGGTGGGCTGCATGTTCATAATCCATTTTGTGCGATGCGTCAAGCATTTCCTCCCTCATCATTTCAATTGCCATTTGTTTGTCCATTTTGTCAAAATCAATTCCTTTCCTGGAATATCCAATTTTTTTACCATAATCCTGAAAAGAATCGGCCACAGAAGTTGTATATAAAACATCCTCAGTTGATTTGTATACAGTTTTCGGAGTGATCTTATTTCTCTCATTAAATTTTACTTGAATTTTCCTCCTACGTTTTGTTTCATTTATCAGGTAAGCCATTGCTTCAGATATACCATCAGCATACAGGATGACTGAGCCGCTCAGGTTCCTGGAAGCCCTACCTGCCACCTGCATTAAAGAACTTTTTGACCGCAAAAATCCTGCTTTATCTGCATCTAAAACGGCTACAAGTGAAACTTCGGGAAGATCTAACCCTTCCCGAAGAAGATTGATCCCAACTAGTATATCAAATTCTCCCAGTCGAAGATCACGAAGGATCTTCACACGTTCAAGCGTTTTGATTTCAGAATGGAGATACTGAACCCTAAAATTCATGCCGGAAAGATACTCGGTCAAATCTTCTGACATACGCTTTGTCAGGGTTAAAACCAAAACCCGCTCATCATTTTTTACTCTCCTGCGGATTTCTTCCATAAGGTCATCTATCTGCCCCTCAGTTTTTCTCACTTCTACTTCGGGATCTATAAGCCCGGTCGGTCGAATAATCTGTTCTACCACCACCCCTTTGCTCAGTTCAAGCTCACGTATAGCAGGGGTCGCAGACAAGTAAAGATTTTGATTTTGGATGTCTAAAAATTCACTATATTTCAAGGGACGGTTATCTAGCGCACTGGGAAGCCGAAATCCATATTCTACCAATGTTTTCTTTCTTTTCCGGTCACCATTATACATTCCCTGTATCTGAGGAAGAGTCACATGGGATTCATCAAGGATCGTTATAAAATTATCTGGAAAAAAGTCAATCAAAGTCCAAGGACGTTCACCGGGTTTCCGCCCTGAAAAATAGCTCGAATAATTTTCGATTCCTGAGCAGTATCCGATTTCACGGATCATTTCTAAATCGAAATAAACCCTTTGCTCCAGCCTTTGGGCTTCAAGTAATTTATCCATACTTCGTAGCTCTTCAAGCCTTTCGATTAATTCTTCCTGGATTTTTTTTGTGATTTCTATTGCCTTTTCCTTATTTGTTACAAAATGCTTTGCAGGATAAATATACAGCTTGTCCACATCACGGAAAATTTCCCCCGTAATATAATCAAATGTTTTGATAGAATCGACTTTGGATCCAAAAAATTCAATACGAACGCACACATCTTCATAGGCAGGAAAAATCTCAATACTATCACCCCGAACACGGAAGGTACCCCTTTCAATGACAGTATCATTCCTTCTATAATGGATATCTATAAGCTGTCGTAATAATTTTCTTCTCTGAACATCATCTCCTTTTCTCAAGTTTATCACCTGTTTTTTGTATTCACTGGGCGAACCGATCCCATAAATACAAGAAACAGAACTGATGACTATTACATCCTTCCGTTCGATCAATGAACTGGTTGTTTTCAATCGAAGCTTATCAATTTCTTCATTCATTGAAAAATCTTTCTCGATGAAAGTGTCCGTTACCGGCATGTAGGCTTCAGGCTGGAAATAATCGTAATAGCTAATAAAGTATTCAACGGCATTTTCGGGGAAGAGCTGTTTAAACTCTCCGTATAGCTGAGCAGCCAACGTTTTATTATGGGATATGATGAGGGTAGGCCGTTGTACCTCTTCAATAACTTTCGCAACGGTATACGTTTTTCCTGAACCGGTAACCCCTAACAAAATTTGATGTTTCTGTCCAGAATCCAACCCATGTATCAATTCTTTAATTGATTTGGGCTGATCTCCCTTTGGAGAAAAATCCGAATGAATCCGAAACTCTGCCATATTGACCAATATACCTCGGTTAATTAATAGAAAGCAATGGCAGAGATATTAATACTTTAATGCACTAGATATGGTTGGTGCTTCATTTATTCCTGCCAAATAGACTTTTTACATAGTCTTCCCTATTAAATGACAGAAAATCACTAAAATCCTCCCCGACTCCAATGAATTTCACAGGAATGCCTAATCCCCGGTATAGGGAAAATATAATGCCGCCCTTTGCAGTACCATCCATTTTTGTCAGAACTGCTCCGTCCAGTTTTATGTGATCTGAAAATTCCTTAGCTTGAATGAATGAATTTTGTCCCAGATTCGCATCTATAGTAATAAGAGATGATAAGTCATAATTAGAAAATTTGTTTTTCACCACTCTTTCCATTTTAGCCAATTCTTGCATAAGATTTTTATTGGTGTGAAGCCTTCCTGCTGTATCAACAATAATAATTTCTGAGCCCAATGCTTTTCCTGCCGCCATACCATCATATAATATGGCTGAAGGTTCCTGAGATTTTTCGTTGCATACCAGGCGTATGTTCAGACGATTTGCCCATATTGCCAGCTGTTCTACCCCTGCTGCCCTGTACGTATCACATCCCACCAGGAGTACTTTCTTCCCTTGATCCAGGTAATAATTGGCAAGTTTTGCTACAGTTGTTGTTTTTCCGGTACCGTTTACTCCCACAACCATGATAACAGAAAGTGAATCTGATCCATCCTGTTCACCGGGGGAATTAGGCAGGATTGATCCTAAATAATCTTTCACATGTGTATAAAAATCAGATTGATTATTCTTTTGAATAATCCCAAGGATTTCATCGACTGTCTGAATACCCAGGTCCGCACCAATGAGACAATTTTCAAATTCTTCCAATATCTCCGGAGAAATCTTATGACTCGTGAGCATTTCCAATGCATCAGATATAGAGCTACGGGTGTGGCTAAGAGCACTGAAAAGCTTTCCTAAAAAAGCCATGAATAATTAAAGTTTCTTAAACTCTTTAAGAAATGTCCCGATATAAATAATCCAACTGATCAACAATAATGGAATTACTATCAATAGACACGTCATTGTCAATAATTCCAATATTTCTGTGCGTGGAATTATTTTAAGCAGGACATATAATGCAGTCAATCCGCTCGCCCATTTTCCAAATATATTTGCACTGAGTACTAAATCTGTATAATTTATAAAATAAATTGCTCCAATCGAAATGGAGACGTAACGAAGGATTAAAATAATAAAAAACCACAGGGGAATCGTTCCATTCAAAATAAGATAAAATACAACAGAACCAATACAAATCGTATCGCAGATAGGATCCAGCCATTTTCCAATATGAGTGACTTCGTGGGCACGACGGGCAAAATAGCCATCCAGCATATCTGACACGGCTGCTATCAAAATAAGCCCCAATGTAATCAACCACCATTCCTGATTCTGTAAGGAATAAATGATGGGAATTGACATAAAGCCCCTCCCCAGACTGATTATATTCGCCACCGTAAGAATCCGGGTTGGATCGGTAATCTTTGGTTTATGTATCTTTTCGTTCAATCTGTATTAAATCAGAAGTTGTTATTGAGTCGTCGTCAAGTGATAAAACAACATTACAAATGCTTTGTACAAATTCAACATCATGTGATATGACTATTATATGTTTTTGCCTCAAATATCTCTGTAAATACTGGAGTAAATTTACCTTTTGTGTCCAGCCCAATCCAAAGGTTGGTTCGTCTAAAATGAGAAGATCAAATTCACAGTGAGTAAGAATTATGATAAGGGCTATACGCAACATAGACCAAGGAATATCATATGATGATTTATTTTTAATTAAATCCCATTTAATCTGGTTCCGTTTCATAACGGTGATACATTTTTTACGCAGATGAAATTGTAGTTTTCCAATACTAAGAAATTTTTGGAGGAGATTCTCAAGTGTGTCCTCCCCAATTAACCGTTCCGGAAATTGATCTAAATAAGCTATTGTTGGAGCATTATCTTCTTTTATCTTCAATTGTATTGCTCCACTATCCGGATGATTGATACCAAGTATTAGTGAAGCCAGAGTCGTTTTGCCAGACCCATTCTCTCCTACAATTCCTAAACTTCTGG
>DPYO01000174.1:0-201 GCA_003535775.1 Fidelibacterota bacterium
AGATCACTAGCCGCAAATCTTCCGCCTTCAAGGGGAACTAACGGACGTAATTCTGGCGGAATGACAGGTAATACAGAAATAACCATCCATTCTGGTTGGTTGATCCTTTTTTTGGAAAGCGTTGGTAAAAATGTTTTTACGATTTTGAGGCGGTTTAACGCTTCATTTCGCTTCTGTTTTGATTTTGATGTTTCAATGATC
>DPYO01000174.1:589-1518 GCA_003535775.1 Fidelibacterota bacterium
CCACCCATGGTTGCATAAAAGTAGTCATCATTATCCCGCTCTTCTTCACTTACTGCATAAAATCCAAATTCGCGTTCCAGTTCAAAATATTCATCTTCATCTAATAATTCCATCATCTCACGGCCGCTTTTCCCAGGCTCAATTACGACAAACGTCTCATAATAAATGATTCGTTCTAGTTGCTTAGTTTTCAATCCTGTTAAATAGGCTAGTTTGCTTGGTATTGATCTCAAATACCATATGTGTATAATTGGAACAGCTAAGGTGATGTGACCCATCCTTTCTCTGCGCACCTTTTTTCGGGTAACTTCCACGCCACAACGATCGCAAATAATTCCACGATAACGAATGCCCTTGTATTTACCGCAATGACATTCATAATCCTTAACAGGACCGAAGATCTTTTCACAGAATAATCCATCTTTTTCAGGCTTATAAGAACGATAATTTATGGTTTCTGGCTTCAAAATCTCACCATATGACCTTGCTAAAATCATCTCAGGCGAAGCAAGTCCAATAGTTATTGATTCATATTTTTTAGATAATTCGATCTTTGTAGATTGTATGTAAGTCAAGAGATCACCTTTTTCTTTAGTTTAATTCAACATGTATACCTAAGCCTTGCAGCTCTTTAATTAGAACATTGAAGGACTCAGGATATCCATATTCCGGAAAATTTTCACCGCGGACGATTGCATTATATACTTTTGACCTTCCTTCAACATCATCAGATTTAACGGTCAAAATTTCTTGAAGTGTGTGCGCTGCACCATAAGCTTCCAAAGCCCAACATTCCATTTCACCAAATCGTTGACCGCCAAATTGTGCTTTACCACCTAGTGGCTGCTGGGTAATAAGGGAATAGGGGCCCGTTGACCTTGCGTGCATTTTATCATCAACCATATGGGCCAGTTTCATCATATAGATTA
>DPYO01000174.1:1854-2222 GCA_003535775.1 Fidelibacterota bacterium
CACAGTATTATCAAAATATTCGCCAGTACGACCATCAATTAACTTTACCTTACCATTGACAGGTAGCCCTGCTTTTTTCATCTCCGTCTCAATAAGTTCAGGACTCGCTCCATCGAACGCCGGCGTTTCATAACTTAATCCAAGTATTTCACCCGCCCAACCAAGCATTGTTTCATATAATTGCCCTAAATTCATACGCGAGGGAACGCCAAGAGGATTCAAAATAATATCGACTGGTGTTCCATCTTCTGTAAAAGGCATATCTTCTTGCGGAACGATTGTAGCAACTATTCCTTTGTTTCCATGGCGTCCGGCCATTTTATCTCCAACTTTTACCCTTCTTTTATTTGCTACATAAACTTTTGCTA
>DPYO01000174.1:2600-3087 GCA_003535775.1 Fidelibacterota bacterium
TTTCCAAATTATCTTCAGCTTCAGACCATTCTCTTCGATAAGTACGCCACACAGTCTTAATATCTTTCCAGGATGATTTATTTTCAATCCATGGGCTATCCTGCGCAAATCTTTCCAGATCAAATGTCTTTAGCCTTTTTTCTGTTAACTTTGTTGATTTTTTTATCAAAGTACGACCATTTGAAATATCCCTAATACCGCTGGAGATCTGATTTTTTAGTAAAACCATTAATTTCTTGTCACGCGATTCTTTTAAATCTGCTTTAGTTGTTCTTGCTTCTAACTGTAAATGTTGAATTGCTTTTTTTAATTCAATTCTTGACATACGAGCCCTTTTTTGAAAAAGCTTCGTATTAATAACAACACCTTGCACACCTGGATCGGCTCGGCGAGATGAATCTTTAACTTCTCCAGCCTTTTCACCAAAGATAGCTTTGAGCAACTTTTCTTCTGGAGTGGGATCAGTTTCACCTTTTGGAGATACCTT
>DPYO01000183.1 GCA_003535775.1 Fidelibacterota bacterium
TGGCAAACTATTCACCATGGAATCCTGGTCTGGTAAAATCCTCCAGATCAATTATGTCGATCCTGATGAATCAGAGATGAATGAGCATTTTAACGATGCAGTAAAATATGCAATAGACGTGGATAGCCTCATCGCGAGGGATTCATTTAAAGGCATTGGAATTGCCGATTGTGCATCATCCTGGAAACCAGATTTTGCAATTCGGTTAATTGGTGGAGCCAAAGCAAAAAAATACGACACAACAGTTCTATTTGATTATGATGGAGACCTCAGAAAAGCGTGGGGTTTGAAGGAAGATTCATATAATGTGATTATTTTGGATGAGGATCGAATCGTAAGAGCAATAATTCAAGGACAAATTCCTGAGGAACAAGTTGCTGATCTTGTTCAACTGATCATTAATCTTCAGAATAAATAACCCTCTTTAATTCCGTTTTTTAAATGTCCAGTTTAAAGGAAACCCGTCTTTCCACTGAACGAATTTATAAAGGCAAATTACTTGATGTCTGGAAAGATAAAGTTGAACTTCCAGATGGAAAGTCATCTTACCGGGAATTTATTAAACATCCCGGAGCTGTTGTGATAATCCCAGTATTACCTGATGGAAAGATCGGGTTGATTCGCCAGTATCGTTATCCAATGGGAATGGAACAGATTGAACTTCCTGCGGGGAAACTAGATGAAAGTGAATCCCATCTTGTAACCGCTGGACGCGAACTGGAAGAAGAGATTGGTTATAAGGCCGGTTCATTAACAGAGGTTACTGAAATACATCCCTGTATTGGATACAGTAATGAACGAATGTGGATATACCTCGCTGAACAACTAAAAGTCACAAAGACCAATACTGATCAGGATGAATTCATTGAGTTAATGCCAACTGAATTGGAAGAGGCTGTTGAAATGGTTTGGTCGGGCAAGATAACCGATGTGAAAACGATCATTGGGATTTTATGGGCTCACAGGTTATTACATTAGTCTGCATTTTTCTATTTTTTAATTATGAAATCTGAACGTTTTTCTGAACTTATAAAAAACAGAGCGGAACAACTGGGTTTCCAAAAGATTGGAATTACGGCTGCCAAAACAACACCGGTACAAAAAAATAATTTGGAAACATGGTTAAAGGATGACTTTCATGCTGACATGGGGTGGATGGAAAAGCGCAGAGATGAACGCAGTGATATTTTTACTTATTTCCCAGATGCGAAAACAATTATTTCTGTTGGTATGAATTATTATACTGGTATAAATGAAGAGATAAATAATTCATCCCTGCACTTTAGTAATTATGCGTGGGGGGATGATTACCATGCTCTTCTAAAAACCCGGCTATTTGAATTGTTGAGTTTTATTCAAAGTCATAAAACCGAAGTTAAGGGATTGGTGTGTGTGGATACTTCTCCCGTTATGGAAAAAGTATGGGCGCAGGAGGCAGGGTTAGGATGGCAGGGGAAGCATACCAATCTTATTTCCAAGGATTACGGAAGTTGGTTATTTTTGGGTGAAGTTATTTTGGACATAGAACTGAATTATGATCCGCCATTTGAGGAAGATTTATGTGGTTCATGTACAGCGTGTATTGATGCTTGCCCAACCATGGCTCTTGACGAATATGTGCTTGATTCACAGAAATGTATTTCCTATTTAACTATAGAACACAGAGGTCCCTTTCCCGTTGAGTTTCAAGATCAGCTTCATGGATGGATGTACGGATGCGACATTTGCCAAGAAGTGTGTCCATGGAATCAGAAATTCCAGAAAAAATCGAATGAGCCTGCATTTCAGCCACGTTGGGAAATTATCCATTGGAGTAAAAATAAATGGGAGAGACTTGATAAAGAAGGTTTTCGTGAATTGTTTAAGGATTCCGCTGTAAAAAGGACAAAATTTGAAGGTTTAAAGAGAAATATTCTTGCGAATAATAATAACAAATAGGGGTTAACTATGCCAAAAGTAGGAGTTGTATTGTCTGGATGCGGGGTAAATGATGGAGCAGAAATTAATGAGTCCGTGATCACTATGCTTGCCTTGGATCGTGCTGGAGCGGAAATGGTTTTAATGGCTCCAAATATTGACCAGCTTCATGTGATAAATCATGCCACGGGGGAAGAGATGGAGGGCGAAGCCCGTAATGTCTTGGTGGAATCTGCACGGATCGCCCGGGGGGAAATAATGGATATTGTTGATGTAACCTCGGAAGATATTGATGCACTGATTTTTCCGGGAGGGTTTGGAGTGGCAAAAAATCTTTGCGATTATGCAATGGCGGGTGCTGATTGCTCAGTGAATCCCGATGTGTTCAGACTGGCGACTGAAGTGCACAAGGCTGAAAAACCAATCGGGGCCATTTGCATCGCACCGGTCATGATGGCAAAAATTATGGATCAACAGGGGGGATCTGTTCAGTTAACGATCGGAACGGATGAACAAACTGCAAATGACATAAACGCAATGGGTGCTGATCATATTGAGTGTCCCGTTCGTGAGACGGTTGTAGATAAGGGAAATAAAATTGTTACAACACCAGCATACATGCTGGCTGGACGAATCAGCGAAGCTGCCGACGGAATTGAAAAATTAGTAAAAGAAGTTATTGACCTGATTTAACCAATCAATTTTCCCCCGGAGAATTTTCCGGATAGAGAGTTATTTGCACGTAATTTTCAACATTGAAATATTGATTTGCTGCTTTTTGGATATTTCCGAGAGACAATTTTTCGATGAGCTTTTCATACTCAAGAATATCTAAAAAATCCTCGTTATGCATATCATAGGTTTTTAACACGTTCAGCCAGAACCGGTTTTCCTTTAAATTTGTTTCCCTTTCCCTGCGCTGTTTCTCTTTAACTTTAGTCAGGTATTTGTCAGTAAGCCCGGTTGTTTTAAGACTGTCAATTTGCTGAAATACTGCATTGGTTAATTCTTCCACACGGTCGGGAGCACATCCGAATGAGATGGATAAGGTATATTCGCCTTCGGGATAATGCTTTGGTTTTGCTCTGACACCTACGCCATACACTCCGCTCATATCTTCCCGCAGAACTTCCCGAAGTTTAATCCGAAAAGCCTGTGTCATAGATTTAAGAGTATATCGATTTTCCCTGCTCCATTCGAAATTTCCTGAAAAGATAATTCGAGTTATACTTTTCTCTTCCATCCCTCTGTACACATGTTTTTTCATGATTCCTTGAGGCGGATCAATACCTGTGTTTTCCCATGTTTCTTTCCGATTGACGGTAGGCAATCCACCAAGATAGGTTAAAATCCTTGGAGCAATGGCTTTCCTGTCAAAATTTCCGACGAAAAAGAAGGTAAAATCACTTGCGTCTGCAAATCGATCCTGATAGAAGGAAAAGGATTTATCTAATTCCATTTCATTTAATAATTGAAGAGACCAGGGACGTTGACGAGGATGGTACTGAGCCATAGTTACTTTGACTGTATCCTCAAAAGCTGATTCAGGTCTTGCGCTGCGGTTCTCTAGGAATCCTTTTCCCCGTTCTAATATGGCCTGGAAAGCAGTTTCATCACGACGGGGAGCGGTAAAATAAAGGTAAATAAGCTGGAATAATGTTTCCATATCCTTCGGAGATGCTGAACCGGACAATCCTTCGTACAGGTCACTTAAATAGGGGGAAATATTGATTATTTTTCCTGACAGTTTTTTTTGCAGCTCTATCTGGCTGAATGGCCCCAGACCGCTGTCTGAAATAATCCAGTCCGCTGTGGAGGCAGGTACATAACTTTCCGTTGGTGCTAATGATGTTCCACCAGGGCTGTATGCATAGAAAAGGATTTCATCATTCTTGAAATCAGTAGATTTTAAAATGACCCGAATACCGTTCGTAAGTGTCCATATCTCTACTCCGATGTCTTCCAAAATCTCAATGTTTGAAATTTGGGAGGGTTCGGGCTGAATAGCGACGAGAGGTTCATCGGAAACTTTGTCCATATAAGGTTCAATTTCTATTGACTTGATTTCTGAAAATACAGCCAGCAGTTCATCTTCTGTTGGAATGGTTAGTCCTTCTTTTTCCGGAGCGTAGACTGTAACAACCCGGTTATGATCCGTTACCCATTTTTTTGCGAGATTATTGATTTCTTCAATAGCGATTTCCGGAATAAAACGTTTATATAATTCGAGTTCATATTCAATTCCCGAGATTGGTTCTTCCTCAAGGAAATTTCTTACGTATTCCCGGACGTATGTTTTTGATTCAGTTTTATCACGTTCATCATAGCTTTTCTCAATCCTTCGGAGTACTTCCATTTTTTGTCTTTCCAGTTCTGTAGAGGTAAAGCCATGCCGTCGGACCCGCTCCGCTTCTATGAGCAGGGTAGCAAGCCCCGTGTGGATACGATCTTCACGCACAGCTGCACCAAGGACGTAAGAGGCTTTTGACAGGGTCATATTTCGGAAGTAGGAATAACCATACATCATTGGTGGATCGGAAAGTTTAGTCAATTCTTCAAGGCGTTTATTGAGCATGCCGGTATACAAGTTCTGGATTATCGTATTTCGGTAATCTTCTTCGGTGTATTGTCTTGCTAAAGGATGCTTGTAATTGATTGAAATCCGGGTTCCGCTTGCTTCCGGATCTGTTGCTATTGCAATGAGGGTTTCCTGATGGTCGGGAACCGGATACACAATACGTTCTCTTGGATTATTTTTTACAGGAATTCTACTGAAATAGGTTTTAATCAATTCTTCGATCCAGTTTGAATCAAAATCTCCAACGGCAATCAAAGCCATCAAGTCAGGGCGATACCAGTCTTGGTAAAACTTTTTAATAGTCTCATAATGTGCAGTATCAATAACAGCTATCTGTCCAATCGGAAGCCGTTTTGCATATTGAGAGTTATTGAACAGGATTGGTACAACTTTATTCCACATCCGTGCCCCTGCGCCCTGGCGGGTTCTCCATTCTTCAGTTACAACTCCGCGTTCCTTATCGATCTCATTTTCGTCAAAAAGGAGTCCATGTGCCCAGTCTTCAAGAATTTGTAATCCGGAAAGGATATAGTCAGTACTGTCTGAGGGGACTTGCAATTTGTATACAGTTTCATCAAAGGATGTGTGTGCATTCAGATCCGGCCCAAACTTTGTTCCGATGGATTCCAGATAATCAACAAGTTCCTGCTTTTCAAAGTGTTTTGTTCCATTGAAAGCCATATGCTCTACAAGGTGAGCAAGACCCTGCTGATTGTCATCCTCAAGGACAGAGCCTGCATTTATGGCAAGCCAGAGGACAGCCCGTTTTTTTGGTTTTTGGTTTTCCCTGATGTAATATCGCAATCCGTTTTCCAGTTCACCGATTTTCACCTTTGGATCAACAGGAAGGTTTGCCTTTATACCTTGGGATCTGGAATCTGCCTGTTGTAGGATTGTTTCTGTGTTGCAGGAAGAACTGACCCCGAGAACTAATATAAATAAAATTATTTGAAGTTTTTTCATGGCATTTTTCCTGTAACTTTGAAAATAGATTTTAATGGAAGAAGAATTTTATGATTGTAATTTATGCGGGGAAAAATAAAGAAAGTATTAGAAGTATCTAAAGGAAAT